>JAKQYE010000119.1:12512-19474 GCA_023356605.1 Trichodesmium sp. MAG_R02
ACAGAATCCAAGTATCAATAGTACCTGCTAAAACATTTTGGGAATCAAGATTCCCTTTTTCTTGCTTTGCCCAGTCTAGCAACCAGGATAGTTTAGTAGCTGAAAAGTAAGCATCTAAAATATTACAGCAGTTTTCATGTCGGCTACCACAGTAGGGACGTAACGTTTAGGGACATGAACGCATTTTTGTTATGCAACTTCACCTACAAAGCTTTATTTATAGCGATGTAGTTCATTAATTTGAAAAGCGCTATAAGTTTATTTTTGTAGTTATGGAAAACCGAGATTTTCTCTACTGCCCATTCCCTACTCCCTGCTCTCTACATTTATTCGATATAATTTAACATTTTGAATTGTGGTTTCCAGAAAAGAATTTGTTTTTAAATATTGATTGAGAGCATTTCTATATTCAGGGCTAATATTATCTTTTTCCGCCACTAAAATATAACTAGGATTTTTCGCCATAATGTTATCTAATTCTTTCAGATTATCAGTAGGTAATATCTGATACATAGCTGTTAAATGACTGGGAAAAGCATATTTTGTCGGAATTTTTGTTGGCACTAAATAATAAATTATTGGTTCATAATTCACCACATATATATAATCAGTTGATTTAATCCTCTGTCTCAAATATTTAGCAATCAAAGCTTCTCTATCATCCCATGTATCCATTTTTTGAATATATCGATAATAGATAAATTCCCAATTTTTATTAAACTTATTATAACCGGCTTGAGCAAAAGGATATATTAAAATTAATGACAGAATTATCTTAGCTAAAGAAGGGGAGATAATTGTAGATAGCTTTTGGTTATTAATTAAAGCGAGCTTAGGAGTTTTCGGGATTGTTTTTTTTGGCTCTATTGCTTCTAAATATTGATGTTTATTTGCCGATTTTTGGGGGATTAAATAAACTAATTTAATAATGATATATCCACTAATCAAACATAATGGAGGTAATAATTGTAAAAAGTAATGATTATAAAATCGCTTAGATAGCAAAACTGCCAAAAAAGCACAGCAAAACCACAAAAGTAAATATATTAAATTTCGCTCCTGTTTAAACTTACCCCTAGCAAAGACAAAAAAATAAATTGGACTAAAGAACAAACATAACCATAATAAAATATTTCCTAAGACCTGTTTTTTGAGTCTACTTAAAAGGTCTGACCAAGAAAAGTCTAACATCGCTACATACTTACTATTAGCACTGAGAGTCGCATAGATATATTCATCAAAGTAGCCATAAAATTGATAGATGGACGCAATAATAATTGCGGGTAAAATTAAGCCTATACCTAGAATTAGATAAAACTTGAATGCAGTCTGAAAATTTTTTATCAGCCCATCCCTTCCCCTTATTCTTCCTTCATTTCCAAACCAAGTTCCCAATAAAACCAATGCCAACGTATCCATAATCACCAAATATTTAATTTGCATCCCTATCCCCAAAATTATACCTATCAAAAATACTTTAATATTTGAGAATTTCCTATTTTGAAATAACAATAAAAAACCCACTGTAACAAAAGGAGCAAAGAAAATTTCCGCATTGGCAGCAGCACCATCATTATGTAGAGAAAAAATAGCATATAAACCACCTGCCAATAATCCTATTTTCTCTCCTTTATTTTCATCAAAATTAGCACCAATTCTATATAAAAAATAGCTAGTTAAAGTTGTGGCAAGAATAGATAAAATTCTGATTGATACTATGGAATTATCAAACATTAGCATTGCCAGGGAAAACAATATAAAAATACCAGGGGGTTTGTTATCCCAAATTTTTGTATAGGGTAGATTACCATTTAATAAACTATCTGCTCCTAATATATAAATACTTTCATCTTTGTCTAGCACAGATACAAATAAAGTCCAAAATCTGAGGAATAATGATAATAGAAGAAACCCAATAAAAATTATTAGTTTTTGATTGATATTTTTGGTCATATTGGGAAAAAATATAAACTACATTAGGTATGGACAACCCCGACAATTTGATTTTCGATTGTGCCATCCTAAAATCTTTAATCTGAGGATAACAATTTCTTAGATTTTTCGCAGTTATCAAGTTTAAAATTCCGCTAATTCTAATTCTAATAATCATAGGGATTTTTAGGCTTAGGAATAGATTCTATTTCTGTTGGCAAAATTGTTAATTTACGTTGACCATTAAACTCGCCAGTAATCATTTTTCCTTTGACTTTAAACCAGCTATCTTGAGGATATTTACTCCGAGTTCTGCTGGGTGGTAATTTAACTGGTAATCCCACCGGATAAGCATCAGCAGCACAGCAAGTCAGAATAAATCTAGATATCCACAAATATTGGTCAGATAATCCCTTAGGATAAATTACAAAACCAGTTACTTCAACTTTTTGACCATTATAAGCATCTGGTTCTGGATAAACATTTAAAGTCCTAATCCATTCAATTAGCGATCGCTCTTCTGGTTTAGTGACACTACGAAATTTTTGAGGTTGAGTTCTCGTTATTGGCAAAGATTCTGTTAACCCTCTTTGTAAAGCAGTTTGACTTGCAAAAACTTGAGGGGTAATTATTAAAGCTAGTAGAGCAGATATTAACAGTAAAAGACTACCCAAACCAGGATAAAAAAAGTTAATATGTTGATTTTTCATGAGACTTACTTCTTTTTTTGATTGCCTAGAGAGCCTAGGTTTTTTCTTGATATTCCATAACTGCAATAATTTCCATCCACCTAATATTAATAAACTAATTCCAGTAGCAACAGTTAAGCCAAAATAACGGGGATGAATCAACGTATATAACTTACCTGTCAACCAATAATTTATCAATAAATAACCCCAAGTTAAAATTGCTCCAGCATCCAACCAAGATTCATATTGTTTGAGTAGAGAAAGTAATGATTTTACAACCTTCATATAAAAAACTTATTTCTATCAACAACAAGCTCATCCAATTTCATAAATTTAGGCTACATTGCTGATCTTAATAACTGATGTTACGCAGCCTTAAGAAAATGTAGCTCATCCATAGCCTCCTGAAATGCTTGAATATAAATACGATATACCAGTGTTACCATCTTTGTTTGTAAAGACTATTAAGTTCTTGATTCATTTTATGATTATAATCTGACTTACTCCTTATTTGCGCAATATCACTTAATACTTAATAAGATTATATAATTTTATTCTTGAGTGTGATGTGTAGTCATACTTAAGAGAATTGGTACAATTTAACTCAAATATAAGTTCACTACCACAGCCATGATAAATGTCAACTGTGCTGCCAATATTATTAAATAAATCACAGCCCGCGAGCGAAAAAATGATAATAATAAACCAACAGCCTTAATATCAATCATCGGCCCAAAAACTAAAAAAGCTAATAGGGAACCACTGGTAAAAGTTGCAGCAAATGACAAAGCAAAAAAAGCATCTACAGTAGAACAAATCGAAACCACTGCCGCTAAAGTTAGCATAGCAATAATTGAACTAATTGAGCTTTGACCAAGACTAAGAATTAACTCCCTAGGAGCAGCAACTTGAATGATAGCAGCGATCGCACTCCCAATTACTAATACCCCTCCCAACTCCCGTAATTCCTGCACTATGGTATTTAACAAATATAGAAGTCTTTGTCTATCAGGTACAAGGAAAAGAGATCTCAAATTCATATCTTTGTGAGTAGTTATTTCACCATTAACTCCCAGAGACTGACTATCAACAGGAGCCATCATTGATCCTGGCGCAAGTCTCATAGACTCTAGGGGTAAAGATGTAGTAGATTGACCTAAAAAAAATGTTCCTGACTGTAGAAGAGGAGAAGTCTCCAACTTTTGAGAAACTAACTGTTGAGGTAATGGTAATAAACGAGCAGTTTTAGATTGCAGAATTGGTCGTATATCTTTCTGAACACTAAATGCCCAACCAATAATTGTTGCTATAACTATAGAGAATACTACTCGCAATACCACAATTTCGGGTTGGTCTCTAAACGCGGTCCAAGTTGCCCAAATAACTATGGGATTAATTGTTGGAGCTGCCAATAAAAATCCAATTACCACTGAGATGGGAATACCTTGTATCAATAAACGTCGTGCAACTGGAACATTGCCACATTCACACACTGGGAACAAAAAACCAACTAAACTTCCTACAAATGCTCCCAAAAGGGGATTTCGAGGCAGATATGTAATTAATTTTCCTTCGTCAATGAGCCACTGTAATATTCCCGAAAAAATCACCCCTAATAGCAGAAATGGCATTGCTTCTACCAATAAGCTGAGAAAGAGGGTGAAAGAATTATTCAACTGATTTGTCAGTGTTGATACCATCTTTGAATTTACTGAGTAACCTTGATATTTTTTTTGATGTTATACCAATTTGATTAATTTAGGCTAAACTGCTTGTCTGACAATGAAATATCTGGACTTCAAGAAAAAATAGGTTAAAAAAAGGTTAAAACATTACTGTATAAGGTTTTGGCCTTAAATTAAAGGTTTTATTCATGTTGATGGTTCGAGCTATTCTGAGCAAATTCAAGTATTTTCCTTGCTAATATTGGGTTTAAAGACATTTTTGGTGTAAAAAATCTTAAAGTACCAATATGAAATAATTTCCTGAAATTATTAAGGGCGTCAGAGTTTTGAGCCTATGAAATTTTAATGCATGAATTCTCGGAATTGTTGTGGGGGTGACTTCCCCTTAATCTTGTATTAGTATAGACTTAATATTATTAAATTACTTGAAGTCAGATAATTTTTAATTCGAGCTGAATATTGTTTCTTTATATATGCAAAAGATTTTAAATTTATGTTTAATGTATATTTTTCTGAGTTATTAGTTTCAACAGTTACTGACAATTGTCTTTCACAAAAATTCCAGGAGTCAACTATACAGGATTTATCTCTATATAATTTTCAAGTTGACAATAATCAAGTGGGAGAAATAGCTGCTTTAAAACTAGAAGCTGAACCAAAATTGCCAGGAGTCATTTTAACGGAAGAGAAAAAGCTTTCAGGAATGATATCCCGACAAAGATTTTTGGAGCATCTGAGTCGACCTTTTGGCAGAGAACTATTTCTCAAAATATCTCTCAAAACTTTCTATCAATTTGCTGGTAGCGATTTTTTAGTTCTCCTTGGAAATACTACAATTGTGGAGGCAAGTACTAGAGCTTTACAAAGACCAAATTGTATCATTTATGAGCCAATTGTTGTTGAAATAGAACCTAATGTCTATAGACTTTTAGATATTCATCATCTGCTTGTCGCTCAATGTCAGATGTATCAATTAACAAATAATTTACTTCATGAGCTATATCGAAAGCTAGAAAGAGCTAATAAAGAGTTAGAAATTCAGGCTTCTTTAGATGCTTTAACTCAAGTTGCTAATCGCAGAAAATTAAATTTATATCTAGCTCAACAATGGGTCAAAATGTCCAAAGAGCAAAACTATATATCTATAGTTATGGCAGATATTGATTTTTTTAAACGTTATAATGATACTTACGGTCATCAAGCTGGAGATAAATGTCTGCAAAAAGTGGCTTTAGCAATAGATAAAACTGTCCAAATGACAACTAGGACAAATAATGAAAGTTTAGTTGCTCGTTATGGGGGTGAAGAATTTGCTATAGTATTATCAAATACAACTTCAACTGATGCTACTTTTATTGCTGAAAAAATTCGGTCTCAGATTAAGTTATTAAATATTGCTCATAAAACTTCTTGTTGCTCAGAAATTGTCACTTTAAGTTTAGGAGTTGCTACTACTTTGCCTAAATTAGGTAGCTCTGTAGAAAAGTTAATTGCTCAAGCAGATCGAGTTCTTTATCAAGCTAAATCAACAGGTCGCGATCGTGTTATTTGTAGTTTATAATAGTTCCAGAAGTTATCTGAAAATTACTTTAACAATTTCAACTCCATTTGTAGCTTAGGGTAGCAAGAGAAATTATTAAAATGGCAGCAATTAGTATTTATAATGCCTATTTTGTGAGACGTTTAGATAAAATTTTCAATAAACTGTTGCCATAGTTAATACTCAGAATTCTATAGATTTAAATGATCAGAGTGGATCACAACCAGATTGAACTTTCCTCCTATGGGGTGATGATTATTGTAAGGAAAAATATGCATAACCAGAAGATATATTTTTATTGATAGAGGTGGTATATTAAATTGTTAAATATAACCGGGAAGTAAAAATATCTCTGTATGCTGAGAATGGAGTTTCTAAGGTCTGGTTGATAGATATATAGCAGTCCGCGCATAGGTTGCGACAAATTTCTTACAGCATTTTTCATGTCGGTCGACTACAGTAGGGAGGTTGCATGCAACCTCCCTACAAGGTTTTGGTTATGGCGATGTAGTTCATCAATTTAAAAAGCGCTGTAAATAACGGTTGATTGTGTCATGGCTAATATTTTAGATGTCAATTTTCTCAGTTTGTGTTCCTATAATTCCTGTGAGATTTGAGTAAATATTGATTATTTATAACATAATTAAAATTTAGATTTTTTGCTATTAATATAATCATATTATTATTGTCTAATTATCAAATATAATTAGCAAATTAATTGAAAAATTTATAATCTATACTTTTAGATATTTTGTTCTTTTATTATTACTAGATAATAGTTATTAAAAGTAATATTTATCTGTCAAAAAAAAATAATTATAGTATTGACAATTCAAGATGACAGTATACTATAGCAATCCTATGAGTGTTCGTGGCAAAAATCTTACCGCTTTTTAGGAGGCAAGAAACAGGGAATAGAGAATAGGTAAGAGTTTCAAAAGTTTTATTCACTTTTTGATTTGTCGCAACCTATTTAGCATTGCTATATATATATACAGGACTTACGCAAAGACACCATATATAGCGCATGACAATTTCGACGAACTTCACTATAGTCACGTGCGATCGCCTAACTATTTTTATTCAAAAACCTTTAGTTTCTCAAGTCAAATAACC
>JAKQYE010000012.1:0-11340 GCA_023356605.1 Trichodesmium sp. MAG_R02
AGGCTTACCGTAGTGAGTATGTCCATATTTGATGATTTTAGTAGATTGGCATTTAGGACAGTGCATAGCTATAAAATTAAATTTTAATTTATATTTTACCATTACTATGCAGGACTACCAAGGGATGAATCATGATTAAATCTTTAGGGAATAGAACTTTTAGGTTAGGCGATCGCCAATTAGATTTAGAATTGTGGCAAAAATTGTACTACAAGTGTTAACAAGAATATTTAAGGAAAAGATTATTGGCAATTAAATACTTGTATGAAGGAAAAACTAGAACAGAAGTATCAGATTTATTAGATTGTCATTATAAAACTTTATCTACTTGGATAGATAAATTTTTAGAAGGAGGATTAAAAATGGTAGTAAAACCAATCACTCACTAAGTATCATCAAGATTAAATATAGAGCAGAAACAGGAATTAAAAAGAATGATACTGGAAAAAATGTCCAGAGATTATGGCGTAGATAGAAACATTTGGGCGGGTAAAATTATTAGTAATGTTATTGAATTAAGATGGGGAGTAAAACTCAAAAAAACGAGAATATATGAAATTTTAAATGAATTAAATTTATCAGTTCAAAAAGCCCATAGAAATTATGCTAATGTCAGCCAAGAACAGCAAAAAACATTTATATTAAGTCTAAAAAAAATTGGAATCTAAAAAAGAGAAAGAAAAAATAGTATTTTTTGATGAATTTGCTGTTTATGAGCGCCCAAGCATTTTTTAAGGATGGGCAGAAAAAAAATAGGTCCCTAAGTACCCAGTAATGAGAAGGGACGTAGAAATAAATTGAATGGAATGATTTCAGTTGATGCCAATACTTGTCTTAAGTATTTAAAATTAAAAGAAAAATCTAAAATAGAGGACGTTTCGGATTACTTTTTACAATTTTCTCAAGATTGTTTAAGAGAAGGATTTGATAAGTTGACTATTATTTTAGTTCGGGACTCGACACATAGAAAGAAAATGAAATCTCAATTAAAATTTTATCTGATTAATGCTGAAATATCAGATAAAATTGTTGTATATTTTATTCATACTCCAATATATTTCCCTAATTTTAATTTAGTTGAATATATTATTCATTTTTTAAGACTTAAACTGTTGCATCACCTTTCCTTGGATGTAAATATTCAACAAGCTTCTTGGGTATATTAGAAAAATTTTTCCAATTTAATGAACTTCAGAAACCTGAACAAATCCAAAATATAATTCGGCATATTTGTACTTTAGCGTAGCTAGATTAAAGTATAAATAACTACCAATAATTGTTCTGGTAAATATTCTTTTTGCAGTTTGTATTATAGTTGTTGCCGTAATTCAGTGTATAATATCGCGATCGCATTATTGAAGCATTCTATAGGATAAAGGTTTTATCGTTTTGCTGCTCTAATTAGCTTTTGTAATATTTATGCTACACAATAGGTAATCTTCTAGCGGGAAAAAAAGTAGTTAATGCTTTTTGCATTTCGGTAGGGAATTTAATTACTATGACAGGTAATCAAAATCAAGCTTTGAAGGCCAGGACTTGCGCAACTGCACTAATTGTAGTGGCAATATCTTGAAAATGATAATTTTTTGCACCATATATAGTGGTCCTGCGTAAGTCCTGAAGGTGTCAATTTACTGCGCTCTAATCAACCTAATTTTGAATGCTGTCACCATTCATTTTTTCCGTACTGTTGGTGCTACCATAAGTACCGCTTTTACCGTTATTGTTAGGAATGTTTGGTTGAGTGTCTTAGTAGTCAAAATTTTGGAAATTAATCCTGTGTTTTTTTCTTTTTTTAGCACTACAAAAAAACTAAAGTATCAAACATTAGGAATTAGGGAAATATCATCCCCAACTCTTTTCTAGTTTCTATGACCAGACCACTTCCACCCTTTCTACTACTACTCTCTGATAAATTTCATCTGTTTGTTTTGCTATCCTGCCCCAAGAAAATTTATGTTTTAATTCCTGATAAGCATTATTTACCAACTCTTGGACAAAGCTATAATCTTTCAAAACTTCTAGAATACCCAATGCTAAGGAATTAGGATTACCAACCTTAGTAACAATACCTGTTATACCATTTTCTACTACTTCTGGTAAACCACCTGTATCCGAAACTACCACTGGCACCCTTGCTGCAAAACTTTCTAGGGCAACAATACCAAACGGTTCGTATAAACTTGGAAATACTGCACAATCAGCGATAGCTTGGAACTTATCTAAATTTTCCTCAGACATAAACCCCGTGAAATGGAATCTTTCCGAAATGCCTAAATTCCTGATTTCTTGTTTCCAATGGTCAGTTTTCCCGCCACCAATGATAATAAATCTTACCCTATCTCCCATTTCTTCAATTACTCTCGGTGCTGCATTAATTAGTATTGACAAACCTTTTTCTGGAGTCATTCTACCTAAATAGTACACAATTTTGTCTTGATCTGCTGCAAAATGCCGACGGAAATGTAGAGCATTAAACTCATCTCGACTTGGTTTTTTTTCAGGACAAATTCCATTATAAATTACATCTATTTTGTCCTTGGGAATATCTAAGGTTCGTGTTACATCTCCTCGCATATATTTAGAGCAAACAATAACTCTCCAAGCATTATAAACTAGCTCTCTTTCCTTTTGATGAACATACTGTTGATTATGATTATGAATACCGTTATGGCGACCATTTTCTGTGGCATGAATAGTAGCTATTAGTGGTAGTTTAAAAATATGTTTGAGAGCCATCGCCGCATCTGCAACTAGCCAATCATGGGCATGAACTATATCAAAGTTTTTCTCCTTTGCAATTAGTTTTCCTCCATGACGACCCATAGCTTCATTCATATTTGCTATCCAATGAAAAAAGTTTTGGCTTGGCCCAACTGGCACTCTATGGACTTTTATTCCATCTACAATTTCATACATTGGTGCTTCGCCAGACTTAACTGTAAGTAAATGAATTTCATATCCTAATTTCACCAATTCCGGGTATAGTTCTGCAACATGACGTGCTATTCCTCCTATAATTCTTGGTGGGAACTCCCAACTCAATACTAAAACCTTCATAACTGCTAACTCCCAAATTTTGACTATTTTTACAATTCCTGCTAATTACTTTATCCTGGAGTGAAACTCTTCTATTTTACATCCGGTTTATAACTTAAATTGCACATCTAATGTAGAGGATTAATTCAAATCATTAGTCACTATACATTAGTCACTATATATTCTGTTCTGTTTGTGGGAACAGTTGCCCAGAATAATCTGACTTTTTATCTCTAGGGCTAACTATTCAGGTACTGAGGTTGACAAATAATCATGTTTATGCATTTACCCCCTTGTCAATAATCGTTTAGTTTCATCTCTAGACTGTTTAGTATCTTTAGATACAGTTTTCTGTTTTGAAGTATTGAGTACCCACAAAATAAATCATCATGTAACCCCAAGACCTGAATATTTACCTCTAGGAAAAGCTTTAATCTTAATAATTTTTCCTGATATTAACTCCAATTGACGATCTGTGAATCTTTTCTAGATTTTTATATTTTCTACACCCCCTATCTCGTCTACTAAATAATTCTTTTTTTTAATAGAAAAGAGTAAATTTTTCCTAAATCATCTATATAAGGTCATTAGTTTTTAATAATTTGCATACCAGCTATCCATTAATACTTTTTTGACGGGTATTTTCTTGTTGTTTACCACATGAATCATCATTTATTATAAATAATATATTTGACTTTTCTCATGACTTTCTAGGTGATAAATACGATGATATAAATTCCCAAAGTTTTTTTGTTTTTTGATTAAAATATAAGCAATTAACTACTTAAGCTTCCACAACTTAATATATGTTCGTTACCACTGGACTTACATCGGACAAGTACCTTTTTCAGAGAAGTTTTGCTATAAATTTATTTGGAATGTATTTGATTTCTGACTGTATCGTCAAAAGTCAAACATCCGTCTGTAGTAGTTTCAATTTCTTTTTTCACGTTTGGCCAAAATATTGACTATATTGTGTACAATACAAGTCCATTTTAAAAGTATTTGTCAAACTTCTTTAAGTATACACCATAATGCTTAAGAATATAGATAGACTTGACCTAATTTTTTTCATATTGAAATGTTTTGTTGATGAAACGATTGCCTAGGGGAACAAATGTTCTCTACCGACAGAATAACAGAGTTTCAAGGCAGTATTAAAATTTACTAACTAAGTACTGACATATCGTAATTATTAAACAATATATCACTATATATAGTGTTTTTCTTTGAGTCCTGTTAATAATACTATGTAGTTATAACTTGATCCCTATACTATTTTTTTCTTTTTGTCAAGGATATAAAGTGATTTAAATAGGTCATAAATTTTGTGATTGAACCACTCAGGGATTAGGATATAACTTTCATTAATAACTTTATTACTTATGGTTAAGTTATCATTGATTTGCATGAATCTAGAATCTCAAACAATCAAGAAAGATAAGTATTAGCATATAAATATTAGAAATTATCAGAAAATACTAGGTGACCTATAAATGTTTATAGCATTAAAACTGAACACTATTTTCTTGAAAGTTAATTATTTAATGAATATGAAGAAAATCACGAATTTTTAGACATTGACTTTAAAATCAACTCTTTTTCTTGGATGGAAATCTTTATTAAGTAGTTGTGCAAAATTAATTACACATATTTATTTAAGTTATGTATAGCAGAAAAAAAATACATATTTATCAAATCATGAGATTTATTAGAGACTTTATACTACAGAGTGGAAAGCTTTTAGAAAGAATGAGTCGCCAGAGTAATTCTTCTCAAGGTTTTTATCCTAGAATATGTCTAAAGTATACTTACCCTTTACAAAAGGATTGCTTTCAAAATATTACTTTTTCTGGTTATCAATAAAATCTAGATTCTGGACTATTTAAACCAACTTATAAAAAAAGATTTATAGAGTTAGATTTATCATTGTATTCCTTCGACTATTTTCCTATCAAAAATCCCCAAAGTAATTATCAATAAATTGATGCAGTTGTAGGGTTCAGAAGTGTTGAAAATATAACCGATTATTACAATCATATCATAGAGTAAACCCATCTAATTTACTTATTCCTATAGATAGGATTTTTCAAATACGATAAACACTATATATGGAAAATTAATTGTCAATAAGCCCAATAAACCAGAGTTTATTGACCAGATGCGTTTGCCCTATTTACCGAAAAATTGGGTTTAAAGCCTCGCCCATAAGCGGGCAACTTTTTAGTTGATTTTTTTTCACAGGTCATGTCCTTTTTGCTTTTTAGTTCACAAGAAATATATTAGTCGCGGGTGGGCTTACACCAGACAAAAAAACAGACTGCTCGGCAAGTGTAAGATATCTGGCAAAGTAGCTGTAGCCTATGAAACATCAACCCGCATCGGAGCTACGGCTCGGTTGTTTCCCCGTGCCTTTAGGCCGGGGAGGATGTCAAATAGGCGATAAAACTTTATACCTTACAAGCCTCTGAAACTGCCGCAAGTAGGTTGGCGTTAAAGTTTGCACTATATAACAAAATGTAAAGAAACCCTCAAATCAACTCTTTGTAGTAGGTTGAAGTTAATATACAAATCTTAATATAGTTAAGTTTTTTTGAGGCCTATCTACTTAACTGTTAACTTCTGAGTTGCCCGCAGTATTATATCCCTATTAACTATTTCAATTTATTCAAAACTTTTTATCCATTCCACAATTCCATCTGCTAATGTTTTTGCCAACTTCTGTTGTTCTTGAGAATTCATAATCCATTCAAACTCATAAGGATTAATCATAAAACCTAATTCCAACAATACAGAAGGAGTTACAGTTGGACGAGTTAAGGCTAAATTATTCCAAAATACTCCATAAGAAGGTCGGTCTAATTTTTCCACTAAATAATTATGTAAAAATACTGCCAAACTATGAGCTTGAGGATGATACCAAAAAGTACCAATTCCCTGAGTTTTTAGCGCATCTCCATAATCAGGCAAGGCATTATAATGAACAGAAAGTGCTAAATCTGGCACTTGTTGATTAATCATTTCTACACGGTCTTTAGGATATAAATCTTCCTCTGCTTTCCGCGTCATATATACCAAAGCTCCTCGCTCAATTAACTTATCCTGTAATAGCTTTGATATAATTAAGGTCACATTTTTTTCAGGATAACCATTCGGACCTCTTGCCCCTAGATCATTCTCACTACCATGTCCCGCATCAATTAAAATTTTCATTCCAGTTAAAGGTTTATATGCAGAACTAATTCCACTTTTTACTGCCGGAGGATGCCGCAAAGTCAATAACAAGGTTGTACCAACATATTGTAATTTATAACCCCATTGTTGGGCTGTTTTTAAATAAAATTTATATCTAACTGCCTGTTCATTTTGCACTGTTGAAGCTAGAATTGGTTGCCAGTCTAATCGCTCAATTAAGGGGTCATCATCTAAGCGAATAGTATCAGTTTGAGCAGTAGTATTATGCAGAACTAAACTTAAATAGCGATCGCCCTGTTCAACTGTTACTGGCACCGGAACTTGCAGAGGAAACCTAATTTCTGTTGCACCTTGAACCTGACGAGCGATAGCACTCCGAATGAACGAACGCGGCGGTGCTGCATCCATAAATATCCTGGTCTCATTTGCTTTTATCCACCCACCATAATCAAGACGTAAATAGCCTCCCTCTTTCCCTGTAATCAAAGCTTTAGTACCTTTTGGTAAGGGTGTCAAGCGAGAATAAGTAGTACTGGGTCCGGTTCTGGCAACTCCCTCTTCTGCTGTCACCTCCGCCACCTCAAACATAGTAGGAGAAAGAATAGTCACTTTTCCCGGTGCTTTTTGAGTAACAGTTTTACCCTTGAGACTCAATTTAAACTCAGGTTGACCTAAATTTCCTGGTTTTTCGACTTTTGCACAACCTTGATAATATTCTCCCCCAGAGAGAACAGGTTGATTGTCTCCTGTTAATACTGCTAAATTTTCTGGTAAATTTACTACTGAAGACTGGGAAAGTAGGGGAATATTTTGCGCAGCTAATAACACAGAAATATTGGCATTTGGAGGAGCGATCGCCTGAAAACAAATTAGCTCCCCTGGCATTCTGGCAATATCTTTTGCCGGAGTTAGAGAGTCTTGAGCAAAAGCCATCCCTACTGGTAAGGTTGGTTGATTTGAATTGCGTGTTATTTTTAAAATAATCTCTTCATTTTGATGGCGGACAGTAAATATATTTGCTCCTATTTGTAATGGAAAACTGGGAGCAAAATTACCGGTTATGCTACGCTCATTAATTGGTTTTCCATTAACAGTAACTTCCGCTTCTGGAGAAGCTGTACCAATTAAAAAAATTCTGTCTGAAGTAGTTTGATGATTGGGTAAAGGATAAGCAATAAATAGAGATTTTTTTGTTGAATCAGAGTCCTGTTGAAGTTGATTATTGTCTTCATAATTTTGTGACATGGCATTAGGAGAAATGATACTTATTAGTCCTAAACATATTATTATTTCTAGGGTGGATAAGCCAATAATTTTCCTAACTACTTTGGAATTTATTGCTTGTCTTGTAGTCGTTAGTAGTGGATTGAAGTTTCCCATATAACTGTTGTCTTTTTTGAATTAATATTGCTTCATTTTATCAAATTTTTCTAGTTGAAAATTTGAGTTAAATTAATTTTTTTTCCTTAGCTTTTTAAGAGCTTTGTTGCACAAAAGATGAAAATAGAGTGTGAACAGCGAAAAATGGCCTAAGAGAACTGGACCTATGTCAATATATAGTTATTTTAATTTAGATTGAGACAAATTTTTCTAGCTATAACCAGCGTTTCAGCAGAAAAAGTTTTCCAATATAATTTGAAATGACTATAAGTAAGGCTAAGTCCAAATCCCAATACAGAGTAAGTAACTAGTCAGAATATGATAATGATGTACAAGCAGTCAATAGTAAAACCCTTGTAGGTATCTTGTTCGCTCAATTTGCGCCCCATCACAGCCGTATTGCTGTAATTAATACTTCCTAATGATAAAAAACTGGGGGAAAATATTAGACATCCAAAAATACCGACATCGGCAAATTTCTAGTAATAAAGGTTTTGTTGTGGACAATTTTCAGGATAATATCTTCCTAGACCAAACTGGTATTATGAGGTTAAGCAAGTCCTGTATCTAAATTTTGGCACTAACCCCGCGCTCTCCCGTAGGGGAAGGTCGGGATGAATGATAAATTAGCACTCCATTGGCTTTTGTGATAACTAGAAGTCTTGAAGGGGGAAATTTAAATCAGAGTTCAGTAGACCTTTTGAGCTTGAGCCCACTAATCTATAGCAATGGGCCCTGGCAGGCTTGTATACTACATACTAAATACTGATGTAGTGTAAGAGTTATTGTATGGCCTGGGTTTTTTATAAATTACGCGATCGCCAAAGGTCAAAGTTTTAAGGATGGGTGTTCAAGTATTTACAATTTACAGTTTATAACTTGTGGTATCTGCTACCTTACTAGCCAGATTTTAATAAGATCAGGACTTATGAAGTACCGCTATATATGGTGTGTTTTTGATGAATATTTTATATATCTGCACTACAATTAGTACTTTTGCGTAAGTCCTGAAGATAGAGCCTTGGTGGTCTGTGTTAGAAAATTGGATCAGACAAAAACTCAAAGAATTTGAGAATTTTAAAGACTGTGTGAATGTAGCTTTTATTGAAAATTCTCAAGTTTTTCCATAGTGGTGAAAGATTTCAATTATTCCTATAGAATTTAGTCGCCCTAGGAGAATTGACTTAGTTGACAATTTACCTCATAAAGCGATATAATAAGCTAATTATATCAAATAATAATTAGTTTTGAACAGCAAGGATTTATCTCCAGAAGCCGAAATGGTGGAGGATATTTTGGCTATATTGCATTGCTTTTCTAATCGGCTTTATGGCTATTGAGAATACAAAACTCAAAGTATTTAGCCAAAAATCAGGGCACTGAAGTCAATCTAAAATTTGAACATTTGTGGCATGTTTCGCACAGCGACATGAAAAGCCAATCATAAACTAGCTAAGTCTGTAGCAGATAAAGGATTTTACGAGTTTAGAAGACAGCTAGAATATAAATGTCAATGGTACAGTTGTGAGTTAGTTGTAGTTGTCAGATTTTTTCCATTATCAAAAACTTGCTCCAACTTTGGTCATGTTCAAGATATGCCGTTAAATGTGAGAATTTATGACTGCCCGGTATGTGGAATATCTATAGACTGCGATCTGAATGCAAGTATTAATTTAAGAAATGCGGTCGGCTCGACCTTAAATGCTTGTGGATGAGTAACTGCCGATGGCCTCAGTTGAACCAGGAAGTATAGTCGTTTCACAATAGAATTGAGACAAGTGTTTCTTGCTGTGAAGGTATTTCAATGGAAAAATGTCTCATTTTTATTTAAAATAACTATAAACATCAATTTGTTACTTTATGTGATGCTTTGTATCAGTTTTATAGAGCAGAAGTAATTTTTTACCCAACTCTTACCAAACCCAACTCTTGCCAAAAATGCCCCCCTTTTTGAGTGTTAAGAGCTCAAAACCAGATACTTTTTCAAAACCTAAAAAGGCTAAAACCTTTATATATCAATTGTTTTATCTTTAATAAGCAAGCCCGAATTAGACCAACTAAACTTAATCAATAATGACAATTTACTCAGAATATAGACAACGACGGGAAAATTTAATGGCAAAAATTGGCGATGGTACGGCTATTTTCAGAAGTGCGCCGATGGCTGTCATGCATAATGATGTAGAATATGCTTACCGTCAAGATAGTGATTTTTTTTATTTAACAGGTTTTAATGAACCGGACGCTGTGGCAGTTATTGCTCCTCACCATGAAAATCATAAATTTGTTTTATTTGTACAACCAAAAGATCCCGAAAAAGAAACTTGGACTGGTTATCGCGCTGGGGTGGAAGTTGCTAAAGAAAGGTACGGTGCAGATGCAGCTTTTTCTATTAATGAATTAAATCAAAAGTTGCCCGAATATTTGAAAAAGGCTGATAAGATTTATTATCGTTTGGGACGCGATCGCCATTTTAACGAAATAGTTTTTAAACATTGGCAAAGTTTGATGCGAGTCTATCAGAGATCTGGCACTGGGCCAATAGCTATTCAAGATGCAGGTACGATTCTACATCAAATGCGTCTGATTAAAAGTAATGTGGAATTAGAACAAATGCGCAAAGCTGCTGATATTGCTGTTGATGCTCATAATCATGCCATGAAGTTTGCTCAAGTAGGTCAGTTTGAATATCAAATTCAAGCCGAAATGGAGTATATATTTTCTCGTCATGGAGCTACTCCTGCTTATCCTTCTATTGTTGCTTCTGGTGCTAATTCTTGCATTCTTCATTACATAGAAAATAATCGACAAATGCGAGAGAATGATTTATTATTAATTGATGCTGGAGCTGCTTACAATTATTATAATTCTGATATTACTCGAACTTTTCCAATTAGTGGGAAATTTACACCGGAACAAAAAAATATTTATGAGTTAGTTTTAAGGGGACAGTTAGCAGCTATTGAACAAGTAAAACCAGGAAATCCTTATCAGCAAATTCACGAGACAGCAGTACGAGTTTTAGTGGAAGGATTGATAGATTTAGGAATGTTAAAAGGTAATATTGATGAAATAATTGAGAAGGAAAAATATAAGCCTTTTTACATGCACACAACCGGACATTGGTTGGGTTTGGATGTTCATGATGTAGGTGTTTATAAGTGGGGAGAAGAACCTCAAAATTTACAACCAGGACAAGTTTTGACTGTGGAACCTGGTATTTATATTAGTCCTAATATTAAACCCGCGGAAGGTCAACCGGAAATATATGATCGTTGGCGTGGAATTGGAGTGAGAATTGAGGATGATGTTTTGGTTACGGAGGAAGGATGTGAGGTCTTAACTGCGGGAGTTCCGAAGTTAGTTGAGGAGTTGGAAAGGTGAGTTTTAGTAGATTGGGTTGAGGTAACGAAACCCAACAATTAAGTCATTTATAGCAATTCCTATTTTATTAGGACTTACGCAACGGCACTATGTATAGTGGCAATATCTTAAAAATAATAATTTTTGGCACCACATATAGCGGTACTGCGTAAGTCCTGTTTATATTAATTAATGATATTTATAGACAAAAAAGAAAGTTGTTTAGAGGTACACTGCTGCAGATCCCTCCTAACGCCCCTTGACAAAGAGAGGAGGGACCGGAAATCGCCCTTTCAAAGGGGGATATGCTAAATGTACCTCATAAATATGGAAATTTCTATAATAAATAACAACTAAAAAGAG
>JAKQYE010000012.1:11440-19858 GCA_023356605.1 Trichodesmium sp. MAG_R02
ATCCCTCCTAACGCCCCTTGACAAAGAGAGGAGGGACCGGAAATCGCCCTTTCAAAGGGGGATATGCTAAATGTACCTCATAAATATGGAAATTTCTATAATAAATAACAACTAAAAAGAGTAAGGAATATGAACAGTATCATAATCGAAAATTTTGATTATGACCTGATAGTTAGGTTAAAAAAGCGAGCAGAATATAGTGGACGTTCTCTTGAAGCAGAAGCTAAAGAAATTCTCCGTGTAGTATTAACAGAAAGCGAAGAAAATTCTTTACATCTTGCTGACAAAATCAAGGAACGTTTTTCCCATTTTGGAGATATTGAAATCCCAATTATATCCAGAGATCCCCTACGGGAAATTCCCAATTTTGAGGATTGATATGATTGTACTTCATACTAGCGATCGCTCTAAAGAAATTACGGAAAGTATCTGTAAATTTCTTTTCTGTGAAGTATCCTCACGAGAGATACCATACCATCGTTAACTTTAATACCTAATCGGTAATCTCCTACTCTAATGCGATAGTAATTTTCCTCACCTTTTAGTTTTTTGATATTCCTAACTTCAGTCAATTTTTCTGCTTGTTCAACTTCTACAATAATTTTCTTAATTTTTGTCAATAAGTCAGCATCAAGAATCTTGAGCAAATCTTTTTCAAAGCTCTTTTTAAACTCAATATTCATATTTTTTGATTTAGGATTTTAAAGATTTGTTCTCGGCTGACTGCTTTGGTATTTTCACCTTCTTTAATTGCGTTTTTTATCAATATGTCTTCTAAAGTTTCTGCTAAAGTTTCGGAAAATTCTTCTTTTTGTTCTTGCATTAATTCAATGATTGCTACTTTCAGCAACTCTTTAAGTTTAGTTTCGTCTATAGTGATTTCAGACATAGTTTTTTTGAGATAATTAGTTATTTTAACTATAGCACTTATGGCGGTTTTCAT
This sequence comes from Trichodesmium sp. MAG_R02, assembly GCA_023356605.1. GTDB lineage: Bacteria > Cyanobacteriota > Cyanobacteriia > Cyanobacteriales > Microcoleaceae > Trichodesmium. Next base: position 12,384 of record JAKQYE010000012.1, read on the forward strand.
TTCAGTAGATAAAAGTAGGGGCGAATGGCCATTCGCCCCTACAGGGTTTTGGTTATGACGATGTGGTTTATCAATCTGAAAAACGCTGTATGGTTGATAAATAAATCTAAATTTAGAGACAAGGTTTTGGAATAAATTATTATGTTGGGTTTCGTTACCTCAACCCAACCTACAAATACTAAACCCAACCTACAAATAATATAATATTAATAACAACTTCTTCCTGCTACCCTACCAGCAGAATAGTAATCTGTTATCTCGCGAGTAGAACTAAAAGTACCATTTGAAAATCTTTGCCTTTTTAATTGTCCAGGTCAAGTGTATTCAGCAAAACCATTGTTTAAAGTCCAAGAAGAGGAGTATTTATCAAGACCGCTTTTTGACAGTGTTGTTGTGCTATATATACCATTAAATTTTTTACCAGAAAAATCCTCTACTTTGACAACAGTTTTACTACCATCAAACAACACATATGACGCTGTATTTGTGTTTTCGTCCCAATCCCAACCAAGAATACTGTCACTATTTGAAATTTTAACAGTATGTAATTTTCTTCCAAATCCTATTTCTGGATTAAACTCTTCCACAATTACCTGTGATACTTGACCATTAAAGATAACATAACTAGCAATTCTTCCACCTTTATAACTCCAACCACGAACAGAACGAGAGTTAGATATGTGGAAAGTTTTACCGCCAACAGATACTTTAGAGGCATTCCCTGAGTAAAAAGCTTCGGTACAAGTTTGTTGAGCAACAACTGTTTGAGGTGATAATAGGGAAATTCCAAATAACGCAAAACTTGGAATTAGTTTTAAGAAAGCTCTCATTTTTTTTGTTATTTAAATATACAGAGATTTATGGTTTAATTATAACACTTATTGCTAATAAATAAATATAGATTTAGAGACAAGGTTTTGGAGGAAATGTTTGTGTTGGGTTTAGTTACCTCAACCCAACCTACAACCTTTAAAACTTCAGCGACCATAACGCATATTTCTCAAGATATGATAACGATCGGGGCTTTTCACTCCACAAACGTTACTAGCTTTTTGCTCACTCCAGTAAAAGTCTAAATATTTTTCACTTTTCCTACTGTCTCTAGTTGAACGTTTAGGATTCACAAATTCTCAACATCAAATTATTGGTAATCCTGTACAAATTGGTAATATTAATCTATGTAATAATCCTGAAACAATTGAATTAAAAAATAGGGATTTTGTCAATGAAAAATCAGATTATAAAAACACGGATTTTGACAAACCCATTATTAACAATGTCTTGTATCAAAAACAATTAAACACTGCCTCTAAATTAATTAAATTTGGTTTAACCGCACAACAAATCTCTGAAGCCGTAGATTTGCCATTAAATGAAATACAACAGCTAATGGAATAAAGAAATTGCTATATCAAGTTATTTAGTGTCTAGCAAAGACTTTACATTTATAAATTAACCTCTCTCCATGGTAATTTTTTTCATAAGTTATCAAAAGCATTATCATCAAAAGTAATTCCTTCTTATTCTATTTTTGCCCTAAATTTTTGATAAGCTAACCAAAAGTTATAGTTATCTTAAATAAGAATGAGACATTTTTCGCCTGAAATACTTTCATAGCAAGAGGCACTTGTCTCAATTCTATTGTGAAACGACTATCCTAACCTCTTTAATCTCTACTAAAATTTCTTGGTTATCTGGTGAATTTACTTCTTCTAAGAACTCGATAATTTTTCCTTTTTTAATTCCTTTTACTAACATCAATTTAACTTATGAAGTATACAAAAATTTCTGGTTTAATTATAACACTTATTGCTAACAAATAAAGATAAATTTAGAGACAAGGTTTTGGCATAAATTATTTTTATTTGGTTTTGTTGCCTCAACCCAACCTACAATAATTTAAATACTCTTATTTACCACTATAATATACCAATAAGACTTACATAAAGAAACTTGATTTTTAAATGACTGATTTTATTTTCTGTTTCTAGATATGTCTATTATATAGGATTTATTCTACTGCAATTACCCCTTCCTCCTGGCTCCTGACTACTCCCTATTTCTCATAGATAAACCAATGCGTTTCAACTTTTCATTTACTTCCAAAACTCGCACTTTTACGACTTGCCCAACTTTCACAACTCGCTTGGGATCTTTAACAAAATAATCTGCTAATTGAGAAATATGCACTAATCCATCTTGATGAACTCCCACATCAACAAATGCACCAAAATTTGCCACATTAGTTACTATTCCCTCTAGTTCCATTCCTACTTCCAAATCCCTAATTTCTTTAATGCCTTCTTTAAAAGTTGCATACTTAAATTCTGCTCTAGGATCCCGCCCTGGTTTTTCTAATTCACTAATAATATCTTTTAGAGTTGGTTCCCCAACTTTATCAGTAACATACTTTTTTAAATCCACATATTTTATTCGATTAGAAATTTGGTTAATTTGATTTATTGGCACTCCTAAATCTTGAGCGATCGCCTCAACCACAAAATAACTTTCTGGATGTACTGCCGTATTATCTAAAGGGTTTTCACTACCACGAATCCGCAAAAATCCAGCACAGAGTTCAAAAGTTTTTGCTCCTAATTTTGAAACTTGTAAAATTTCCTGACGACTTTTAAAAGCTCCATTTTCATTCCGATATTTAACTAAATTTTTTGCTACTGTAGAACTCATACCAGAAACAAAAATTAGTAGTTCTTTAGAGGCAGTATTCAAATCTACTCCCACATAATTAACACTACTTTCTACCGTCTCATCTAACTTTTTTTTCAACAATTTTTGGTCTACATCATGTTGATATTGACCGACTCCAATAGACTTCGGTTCAATTTTTACAAGTTCTGCTAAAGGGTCTTGTAAACGTCTACCAATACTAATAGCTCCTCGGACTGTAATATCTAAATCAGGAAATTCTTCTATGGCTACTTTAGAAGCAGAATAGATCGAAGCTCCAGATTCATTAACCATAACTTTTATTGGCTTTTCCTCCAAAGTAGAAATTACCTCAGTAATAAATTCATCTGTTTCTCTTCCTGCTGTACCATTACCAATAGCAATTAGTTCAATTTTGTACTTTTGAATTAACTCTTGAATTGTGATACTAGCTTGTTGCTTTTTTATCACAGATTGATAGGGAAATATAGCTTGATATTCTAAGAATTTACCTGTTTCATCTAACACTGCAACTTTACACCCAGTTCTAAATCCTGGGTCAATTCCTAAAGTTGGTTTCATGCCTCCAGGAGGAGATAATAATAACTCCCTGAGATTAGTTTCAAAAGTTTTAATTGACTCAATATCTGCCTCTGCTTTTTTTTGGGTTCTTACTTCATTGATTAGGGAATTTTTCATCAAACGATTAAAAGCATCTTTCAGCATTTCCTGATAAAAAATTCTGACTTCTTTAACTCTGGTATGAATTTCTGAGTCTGCCAAATAAGATAGTACAAATTCTCGGTCAAAATCAAGCTCTAAACTTAATACCCCTTCCGTTTCTCCTCGTAACAAAGCCAAGATATTATGAGGAGCAATATCTTTAACATTTACCCGAAAATTTCGGTACATTTCAAATTTAGTTGTACCTTCTGGGCAATCATCTTTTATTTTGGAAGTGAAACAACCAGAGTTGAGAAAATACTCTCGAATATAAGCCCGTGATTCTGCCTTCTCTGCCACTGCTTCTGCCAGAATATCAGACGCTCCTTGGATAGCATCTTCTATATTTTTTACTCCTTTTTCCTCGGCAATATATTTAACTGCTTCTTGTTCAATAGATCTAATTTTTGCTTGAGGATGATTTTGAGATTCGATAAATTCTGCCAAAGGTTCTAAACCTTTTTCTCTAGCAATAGTTGCTCTAGTTCGGCGCTTTGGTTTATAGGGAAGATAAAGGTCTTCTAATTCTGTTTTTTGTAAACAAGACTCTATTTTTTCCTTTAATTCCTCTGTGAGTTTACCAGTTTCAGCAATTGCTTTTAATATTACTTTTTTTCTTTCTTCAAGTTCCTGAAGATAAGTAAATCTATCCCAAATATTCCGCAGTTGAGTTTCATCCAGGGAACCAGTATATTCTTTTCGATAGCGAGCAACAAAGGGAATAGTTGCTCCTTCGCTTAAAAGTTTCAGAGCATTTTTAATATTTTTAGGATTAATATTTAATTCTTGAGAAATATATCTATCTATTTCCAGCATAAACTATCTATATAAACATAATTGTTGATGATTTTATACCCACTTGTAAAAATAATTTTACGAATAATTAAAGTTCTTAAAAAACTTTATGGGATATGTGCCTTAGGACAAAACGGATAAATTATGACGTAAAAACATATTTATTATAACGTGGTAAAGATGTTGTATACAACCTCCCTGCTTCTGATATTAAATCCAATAGTATCAGAATAAAAACTATATTATTTCGGGGAAAATATTAAATACCGGACTATACTAACATCTACCTCAGATAAACCTAGTTTCTCATAACATTCTAAAACAAGTGGATTTGAGCTGAATCCTTGGATCGGAAGTGAAGTATTTTTAACAAACATTTGTTACTATTGATATTATATAGCAATCCTATTTTCTTTGTGACAAAAATTCTACTGCTTTTCAGGGATAAAGGAAAAGGGAACAGAGAATAGGCAAGAGTTTTAAAAGTTTTATTTACTTTTTGATTTGTCGCAACCTATACGCGAACTGCTATAAAATTATTCTTAAATTAATTATATAGCAATCTGCCCATAGGTTGGAATATTTTATCTAATCGGGTTTGGGATACAAACTGAGAGATAAAATGGGATTTGGATACCAAAAAACTGTAGATTTTTTCTCACAAATCATTTATGATTGCTATATAGCAATGCTATTTTATTTGTGGCAAAAATCCCACTGCTTTTTAGGGAATAGGGAAGAGGGAATAGAGAATAGGGAAGAGTTTTAAAAGTGTTATTTACTTTTTGATTTGTCGCAACCTCCAACGGACTGCTATAGTCGATAATATTTTTTTAAATAAGTAAAAATGGCTAATTTAAAATTACGGCGTCCGGAAAATATTAGTGGTGATATATTTGTTGATAATACCTGTATAGATTGTGATACCTGTCGGTGGATGTCGCCGAATTTTTTTCGCCGCCAAGGAGAAAAATCAGCAGTTTACTATCAACCTACAAATCAAAAAGAAAGACTAGAAGCAATGCAAGCTTTATTATCTTGCCCAACAAATTCTATCGGTACTATTGAAACTCCAAAAGATATTAAAAACGTTCACAAAACTTTGCCAATTTTAGTCGCAGATAATGTTTATCATTGCGGTTATCATTCCCCGAAATCTTTCGGCGCTGCTAGTTATTTTATTGTCAGACCAGAGGGAAATATTTTGGTAGATTCACCTCAATTTTTAGCCCCATTAGTAAAGCGTTTAGAAGCAATGGGAGGAATTAAATATATGTATTTGACTCATAGAGATGATGTGGTAGATCATCAAAAGTTTCGAGAACATTTTAGTTGCGATCGCATTCTCCATATTGATGATATTTCCCCAGATACCAAGGATGTAGAAATTAAGTTAACTGGTACAGACTCAATTTCCCTAACACCAGATTTATTAATTATTCCTGTAACTGGTCATACTAAAGGTCATACAGTTTTACTTTACCAGAAATTCTTATTTACAGGGGATCATCTAGCATGGTCTGATCCCTTAAATCAACTTTATGCTTTTCGTCGTTATTGTTGGTATTCTTGGTCAGAACAAATTATCTCTATGGGTAAGTTAATCAATTATGATTTTGAGTGGGTATTACCTGGTCATGGTCTCCGTTATCACACTGACAAAAAAACTATGCAACAAGAGTTAAAAAAATGTCTTGTTTGGATGCAAAAATATTGAGCTATATTAGCTTGAATTTAGTAAATTTATGAAATCTATGTTATCTATAAAACCTAGAAAAAATAGATTCCAATTTGAAATTTATTTCTCAAAATTATAAATACTTAACCATTACATATCAAAATAATAATAGGTTGAGTAATTATGGAATTTATGGTAAAGAATAGATAATTTGTGCTAGTATACACAAGTAAATAATACTAAGTGTCTAAGAACCTTGGAAGTAGTAGTCATAAGAGGGTAGTCTTGGTTTATATATGAAAATGGCAGAGACTAATTACTTTGGCACCATAAAAAAGAGTAAAAATTTCAATAATTGGAGGATGATACATAGATGACGCAAGTGATACTAGGAGAAAATGAGGGTATTGAATCTGCATTACGTCGATTTAAACGACAGGTTTCTCAAGCAGGAATATTCCCAGATATGAAAAAACATCGTCACTTTGAAACGCCGATTGAAAAACGTAAACGTAAAGCAATGGCACTACAGAAACAAAGGAAGAGACGTTCCCGCTTTTAACGAAGAAGTTGATTTAGTGCGACCCCCATCCTAAATTAGTCACTTTCTAAGTCGAGAGGTAACACTTGAAGCTATTAAAATAATTTGCTTGGAGACGCCAAACCGCGTCTCCCATGGACTAAAAATTCATACAGGATTACAAACATTTAAATATATACTCCCTTAGTATGTTTATGTATAAATAATCTTCGTGCTAAATTTAAGATTGATTTAATTACTGAATCTAAACCTATATTTTGATAGAGGAAAAACTATGGCTGTAGAGCAGCCGGAAATTGATATTGCCCCTTTTATTGATCACTCCTTACTAACTATCACTGCTACTCCAGAGGAAGTGTCAAAATTTTGTAGTGAAGCTGACCAATTTCGGTTTCCATCAGTTTGTGTATATCCTTTTTATGTTAATAAGGTAGTAGACTTACTTCATGGAAAAAATCCTACTGTTTGTACGGTAATTAATTTTCCCAATGGTAAAGCTACAAGTAAGATAAAATTGTATGAAGCCTTAGAAGCAGTAGAAAGTGGAGCTTCAGAATTAGATGTGATGGTTAATTTGACTTATATTAAAACAGGCCAAACTAACGAACTACATCGGGAAATAGCTGAAATATGCGAAGAAACTGGTCAAACAGTTAAAGCTATTCTAGAAATGGCATTGCTAAGCGAAGAGGAAAAGCGGTTAGTGATAGAGGTTTTAATGGATGCAGGTGTGGCTTTTATTGTCACAAACACTGGTTGGTATGGTGGAGCAACAGTTGCAGATGTAAAACTGCTCAAAAAAATAACTAAGGCTAATGTTGGGATTAAAGCTGCTGGAGGAATTAAAACATATAAGCAAGCAGCAGATCTAATTTTGGCTGGGGCGACTAGGTTAGGTACGTCCCGTGGTCTAGAATTGCTCAACCAGCAAAATGCCCAGTCGGAATTAAAATAAGTCAGAAGGGGCGAAGTTAGAAGTCAGATCACATCCTGTTGAATACTGATTATTAAGTTGTGGGAGATGGGGAGATGGGGAGATGGGGAGATGGGGAGATGGGGAGATGGGGAGAT
>JAKQYE010000012.1:19958-26017 GCA_023356605.1 Trichodesmium sp. MAG_R02
GGGAGATGGGGAGATGGGGAGATGGGGAGATGGGGAGATGGGGAGATGGGGAGATTGAATATTGAAGTAATTATATAATTATAAATTTAATATCTAACCGTCCACTCCTAACTATTACTAATTAGATGGCCAAACTATACAAAGCAACAGGAATAAATCTCAAAGCCATACCTTTAGGAGAATCAGACCGTTTATTAACTATCCTGACTCCAGAATATGGTCTGATTAGAGTAGTAGCTCCCGGAGTCAGGAAACAAAAATCCAGACTGGGGGGTAGAACTGAACTATTTGTAGTAAATCAATTATTGATATCTAAAGGGCGATCGCTTGACAGAATCAACCAAGCAGAAACTATAGCATCTCATACTGGCCTCAGTCAAAACCTGGGAAAACTCGCAGCAGGTCAATATTTAGCGGAATTAGCCCAAAATCTAGGTCTCAAGGGACATCCTCAAACTGAACTTTTCTATCTACTAAACGAACACCTCGAACGTATAGAACAACTACAATCTAAAACTGACCGACTCTGGTATACCCAACTCATAGCATACCTCGCTCATGGTATATATCACTTATTGGCAATAGAAGGAATAGCACCCCAAGTCCAAATGTGTTGTGCCACAGGACATGAATTACAGCCAAATTTTCATGATTCTGACTGGCAAGTTGGGTTCAGTATACATGCAGGAGGAGTGATTAGTGTTGCTCATACTTCTGTTGTACAATCTTACTGCCAAGATTTGTCAGACCTAAACTTTCGTACTAAAATTTATACCCTGCTCAATGCTAATCAACTTTCACTACTTCAGCAACTACCAGAACCTAAACTTCAGGCTCTAGTTAAACTTACTTCTTATCAAGATTGGGTAAAAATAGAACAACTTTTAAGAAAATATACTCAATATCATTTAGGTTACTCTATTCGTTGTGCGGAATTTATTGATACTTATCTAAAATCCATATCTCCTTTAGTAAAAAATGCAACTATCTGATTCAGATTTAACAAAGAAACCAAAACAAGAAAACTCACCTAATACCAAAATTTCGGCAGCATCCCTGGCAGAGAAAGAACCGGAACGTGGACTTTTGCCAGTGCTGAAAAATGGTAAATTCTTAATCCTATGGGGTGGCCAAATATTTTCCCAACTGGCAGACAAAGTTTACCTGGTACTAATGATTGCTATTATTGCTAATCAATTCCAAGCAGCAGGCCAGACTATAAGTGGGTGGGTCTCAGCAATTATGATTGCTTTTACTATTCCCGCAATATTATTTGGAGCTGGAGCTGGTATCTATGTGGATAGGTGGCCCAAAAAATCTGTTTTAGTTGTGACAAATATTGTCAGAGGTGGTTTAGTTCTGATTTTACCAATGATATTGTGGCTATCTAATGATTTTAATGTAGGTAATTTACCTTTGGGATTTTGCCTGATGTTACTATTAACTTTTTTGGTTTCTACTCTGACTCAGTTTTTTGCCCCTGCCGAACAAGCAGTTATTCCTCTAATTGTGGAAAAGCCACATCTACTTTCGGCTAATTCCCTTTACACTACTACAATGATGGCTTCTGTAATTATTGGCTTTGCAATGGGAGACCCTTTGTTAGAACTGGCCGATAGTTTAGTAGCAAAAATTGGTTTTGGGGAAACTTTAGGTAAAGAATTTGTGGTAGGGGGAAGTTACGCGATCGCTGGTTTACTATTAATTTTACTCAAAACTGGGGAACAAAAAGACAAGACAGAAAAGGAACAACCCCATATTCTGGCAGATTTGCGAGATGGCTTACGTTACCTAAAAAATCATCATGGAGTTCGTAATGCTATTATCCAGCAAATTATTTTATTTTCGATTTTTGCAGCTTTGGCAGTCTTGGCAGTACGTTTGGCAGAAATTATTCCTGGCATGGAAGCTGAAGAATTTGGGTTGTTATTAGCTGCTGCTGGAGTAGGTCTGGGTATTGGCGCTGGAATAGTAGGTCAACTTGGACATTGGTTATCTCATTTTCAACTCAGTATGATTGGCTCTATTGGAATGGCGGTTTCTTTAGTAGGTTTATCTATATTTAACCAAGAGTTTTGGGTAGCTATGAGTTTGATTAGTATTTTGGGAATATTTGGTGCAGTAGTAGGAGTGCCAATGCAAACTACTGTTCAAGCTGAAACTCCTGAAGAAATGCGGGGAAAAGTATTTGGTCTCCAGAATAATGCAGTTAATATTGCTCTAAGTTTACCTTTAGCTTTAGTAGGAGTAGCGGAAACTTTTCTAGGTTTATCTACTGTTTTGGTTGGGTTAGCAGGAGCAGCAATAACAGCAGGTATTTTCTTCAGTTTCTTTTCCACACAAACTTTAGAATAGTTGTTACAGCAATCCTATTTTATTTGTGTATAAAATGCCGACGCTCACCTATCGGTAGAGCGCGCAGCTTCTCGGGAGAATAGCTAAATCCCTATAAATATTCATTTAATCCATGTTATTAGAGAATTAGTAGGAGCCGGGGGTCATCAATTACTATTTTTGCCAAAATACTCTCCTGATTTAAATGACATAGAACATGATTTTAGTGCATTAAAAAGAGCTAGAATGTATTCATCTATCAACACATCTCGATTTGGAAATTATTAGTAATTATCGTGCCAAATAGTGTATTATTCTTATTTAAAATAACTATAATTCAGTTTTATTTAGCAAAATAACATCGGCAAAAGCAATCTGTTTTAAAGTAGCTTCACTGTCAAAATGATTTGGAGAAAAAGTTTCAGCATCCACCACAGTCAGAATCGAATCTATTCTAGTTAATTTACTTAAATCTGTTGTCAAAAGTGTCAAAATAATCGGAAAGGGGTCGGCTATTCCCGTAGTTTCTACTACTAAATAATCAATCTCTTTCTCTATAGCTAATACTCGATAAACTACTTCTACCAAATCATGATTTAGACGACAGCAAATACAGCCATTATTCAGCTGCACCATATCCTCTTCAATAGATATCAGAAGTTGACTGTCTATATCAATATCTCCAAATTCATTGACTAAAACAGCCACTCTCAAATCTTGTTTATTTTTGAGAATATGATTGAGTTATGTTGTTTTCCTACTACCAAGAAAACCAATAGTAATACTAATAGGTCTTCCCTGTTGAGGGAAGTCAGTTATTTCTTATTCACTTAATTCTGACTCAGACCAAATATTTCATTCTTTGCACCATTAACAAACTGAGCCGTTCCTTCAAAACTACACACAGAACGAGTGCTAACCCACATGTTTATGTGGAAAGAGCCGTTAGATTGAATTTCTAAAGCAACGGGAGGATAAGCAGAATTAGCAATCAAATTCCAGGGAATTAAATCTCCTGCTCTATACACTCTGTAAAAATCTTTTGTACCAGCAGATTGAAGATACAGATTTTTATCAAAGTTAAGAACATGTTCTTCTTCATTTTCTTCTATCATTGTCAAACTATAGCCTTCAGCAGTAGGCTTAATACTAGCTGAAATTATTTTTCCTGTCCTCTCTCTACCCTTACGGTATACGAAAGCGCATCTAACCATGCCAACACTAGGTGGTTTTTGAGCACCCTCTATCAATAAAGAATAATATTGAGAATATTCTGAGTCATCAATATCGCCATCAACCAGAATTACATATTTGGCATCTTTCTTAGTTTCTTTGATTAACACCTGTTCTACATTATCAAGTTTATTCGGTCTATTTGCTGTCGCATTTCGATCAGGTTTGTTTGGATTTAAGCTCCAAGGATAATAAGTTTCATAACCATTTGCAGTAACTTCTCTTACCCGAAGGTCTAAATCATTGACAATATTTTTGCTTGGTTTGTCCGTCCAAGCCATCGTCACTTTTAAAGGTTTTTTGCCATCACTAATCACCTGGATGTGTTGTCTTTGTGAATGCACCTTTGCATATTAAGGTAACTCTCTAAGAGGCATTAATGTTAATGGTATTAATTCGATGGTATAGTAATTATCCGGATCTGATATTAAAGTCTATATTTATTTAAACTTCTTCCTTAAAAGCAGAATTTATTTCTGTTTGCGTAGCATTCCGCACCGAATAGCTGACAAATAATAGCTGTTTGCGGAGCATTCCGGTACGGATAATGCTTACTTCAAAATTAACGCAACTTCCTTAGCAAAATAAGTCAAAATTAAATCTGCACCAGCCCGTTTCATACTGGTTAAAGTTTCCAACATCACCTTTTTTTCATCTATCCAGCCCTTCTGACCAGCAGCCTTAATCATGGCATATTCCCCACTAACGTTATAAGCAGCTACAGGTAGATTTGTTGTCTTTTTTACCTCACAAATAATATCTAAATAAGCGAGGGCCGGCTTGACCATTACCATATCTGCACCTTCGGCAATATCCAAAGCCACCTCTTTTAGGGCTTCCCTAGCATTAGCAGAGTCCATTTGATAAGTCTTTTTGTCCCCAAATTTCGGTGCAGAATCCAAAGCATCCCGAAACGGGCCATAATAAGCTGAGGCATATTTGGCAGAGTAGGCAAGTATTCCCACATCGGAGTATTCAGCAGCATCCAGAGCTTTGCGAATTGCTCCAATACGACCATCCATCATATCTGAAGGTGCGACGATATCGGCACCTGCTTCGGCATGGGATAATGCTTGTTTGACCAAAACTTCTACAGTAGGGTCGTTGAGAATGACTCCATTTTCCCCCACAATACCGTCGTGACCTTCGCTGGAATAGGGGTCGAGGGCTACATCAGTAATGACGACAATATCTGGTATTGTTTGTTTAATCGCTCTTACAGTTCTTTGTATTAAACCTTCTGAGTTGTAGCTTTCGGTGCCAACGTTGTCTTTTTTAGCTTCCGCAACTAGGGGGAATAAAGCGATCGCATTAATTCCTAAATTATAAGCATCCTCTATTTCTTTGAGCAGTAAATCTAGAGAATAGCGATAACTTCCTGGCATGGAAACAACCTCGACTTTTTGCCCTTCTCCTTCCATTACAAACAATGGATAAATTAGATCGTTGACTGTCAATTGGGTTTCTTCAACCATACGTCGCAAAGCAGGAGTGCGACGGAGACGACGAGGACGCTGTATGACGGGGGACAAATTTGCGTGTGTCATGGGTAGATTACTTGCTTGATAATTACGATAGTCATCATCATAATAAGAAAATAACATCTAGTCAATGGAGATTAGAGAGTCCGAAAAAGTTAGAATTTTCAGCACAGAAGGGTATAAAAATCGGCGTTGGTGAATTATGGTATGATTTGAGGTTAAAACGAAGTTGTTTTTTCTAGTCATTTTCATTTTTCTCAAACCATAAAATATAGCTGTAGGATTAACTCCAAATTAGGAAAATTTTATTATCATCCTTTAAAAATTAATTGCTTAGTTGATGATATAGGTGGTGTAGAAAAAGACAAAAAAGCTCAAGATTTAAATTGGGCTGAGGCTGAAAAATTATCGGGAAAAAGAATCAAACTTAAAGGCTTTCCACCAGACAAAAAAGTAAAAATATTTTGGATTATGTGTGTCTGCCAACAGAACAGAATATATTGTTACTAATGAACTACATCAATCATCAAAAGATGACGTAGAGTTTGAGATTCAAACTCGATGGAAAATTGAATAATTTCACAGAGAAATTAAGCCATTGACAGGTTTAGGAGCGTGGAGCGTTTCGTCTGCGAATAACTCAAAAGAATCATATTGCTTGTGCAATGGAACCTGTGGAACTTCTTAAAAATATTTGCTTCTAAAATAGGCAAAAGTATTTATCAAGAACAGCCAGGGATTATTGTCAAAATATCTAACGCACCAATTGAAACATCCTTCAATTAAAAAGAAGGTTATTTGACTTGAATTACTATTAGTTTTTTGAATAAAAATAGTTAAGCGATTGCGTTCCGCAAAGCTCCGCTAACGCATAAGACAAAGGGTGAAGTTCGTCGAAGTTGTCATGCGCTATATATAGTGTCTTTGCGTAAGCCCTGTTGAAATCACTATATATTATATAAGTAAAACCTATGTTTAATAGATTGACATTGATTTAATGGTACGGTATAA
>JAKQYE010000012.1:26117-47370 GCA_023356605.1 Trichodesmium sp. MAG_R02
TCGTCGAAGTTGTCATGCGCTATATATAGTGTCTTTGCGTAAGCCCTGTTGAAATCACTATATATTATATAAGTAAAACCTATGTTTAATAGATTGACATTGATTTAATGGTACGGTATAAGTTCAATTGTATTGCTAAAGTAATTGATGTTTATCTAAATAAGACTGGATATCCTCTACGGGGTTATAAGCAGCTCGAAACCATTGATAGATAGTGGTTTTCCGGACATTTGCTCTGTCAAAAATTGACTTTAGGAACTTAAAAGGGAGAAACTCTTTGTGCAACATTTGAAAAAACGACCAATAATTAGGTTTCTGGCAGTTATCTTTTCTGTAGTTTTGGGAGCGCTGTTAGTTTCATACCAGCCTGCTTTTGCTGATGAAGCTACTCCCCAGGAACTTATAAAGGAGAAATTCTTAGAGCAAAATTTATTTCTGCCTTCGTGTCGTGATGCAGAAAAAAGCGAAAAATGTATTTTGGATCCGGATACTGAATATGATTTAGACCTGAATTATGGTTACAGAATCAAGCTGAAGGATTATAAAACTCTAAGAAAACCACCTCTAGAAACCTCTTATGATTGTTATAAGAAGGCAATTTACGCAAAATTCACCTTTGTACAAAAAAGAGGTAGAAGACCTAATAAAGAAGAAATACTTACCTTCTCAGAGACTTATCCTATTCAGGCAGATTGGGAGTTGCACTTCAATACACCTCTTTCTGGTACTCGTGATACTAGTGATGGTAGTATGAGTACTGGTACATTGAAGATTAAATCAGATCCCCAGTGTCCATTGGAGGTGGAGGTCTATCCAAATCAAACCCTCCAATTATTCTCTGGCATCAAGAGTACACAGGACGAAGAAATTGGTAATGGCAGAAGAATTGTAAATCGAAGAAATCCAAGTGGGAATTTTGCCTTAGGCAGAGATTACTATGCTGCACGACCAATCGGAGATTCAAGTTATGATTGCAATGATAATCAAGAAAATTATTATGATGTAGAGCAAAAAATTTGTTATCAAAAACTAGGCAGTCTATCACCTATTACCGGGAAAAATTTTCCAGGTTTGGGAGGAGTAAGTGTTGCTCAAATAATCATTAAGCCTGATTCAATTCGCGCTCCTCACTGGCATCTACAGTTTGCTGAGACTGGTTACTGTTATGAGGGTCTTGGACAAGTAGGAGTCATTGTTCCTTCTCACACTATACCCAAAGATTATAAAGATGAGGATTTCTATAAAGAGAAAATCATTGAGGAAATCTTCCTAAAACCGAATGAGGTTTTTCTCTTTCCTGAAGGTAGTCAACACTACTTACGGAATATTGGCAATGAGGATTTTAAGTGTATTCTTTTCTTTGCTGAAGGTCCACCTCTGAACGGAGACCAATTACTTAGCATTAGTTTACAAAACATCGTGGGCAATACGCCTGTAGGGGTTCTCGATTCTGTGTTCGTTGCTAATGATGATGGTACAATTAATAAAGTTTCAGACTCACCTGCTCAAAACTTTTCATCAAAAGATCAACGTTCTAAGGTTATTCCAGTAGTTCAGGCGTGTAGTGGTGACCTACCTAATATTGAGGACCCAGTATGTTCACCAGACTCAAAAAGAAACGTCGACTTCCAATTTCCTTCTTTTCTTTACTCTGACGTAGACCCTTAAAGTTGTTGAGGTTACCATCAGGACTTACGTAAAGGCACTACTTGTAGTGTAAATATCTGAATTTATTGTCAAAAATACACTATATATCGTGGCACTGCGTAAGTCCTGACCATATTGGAACGGGTCATGTCAGGAAATGTCAAACGTATTGTGGTCACATATCAAGACAGGCTCGCTAGATTTGGTTTCGATTTGCTGAAGTAGTTTTGTGCCAAACACTCTTGGGAAATCCTGGTTCTCCACAAAGTTGAGCTTTCTCCCGAAACAGAAATGGTTGAAGACATTCTTTCAATCCTCCACTGTTTCTTAGCCAGATTGTACGGACTCTGAAAGTATTCATCTCAAATCTTAAAAGATCAGAGTTTACCCACAAAAAAAGTCTCCATCAAATTTGGAAACAGTGGCTAGCAGTAAGTAGATATTGCTTGAATTATGTCATAGCTTATCAAGGTAAGCATAGTTTTATTTCTAAATACGATTTGCGTCAAGTAATCTTAAACCTAGGGGGGAACCGCCATCTCCCCCTCCTAGGTTGGATTAAAAAATAACCATATCATCTTAAAGTGAACGCAATTTATAGCAACGTGCGCTGGTATATTTGCATAATATAAATTACTACTAATGTAACACATTTGAAAGTATTGGTAATATAAGAAAAAAATGTACTACACTTAAAGACAATAGTAACATGTAAATATGTGAGCGCTCATGGCTATGAGATATTGGCATTTGTAAAATCAATATCGTAATACTTAACATTTCTTTACTGGCTGAAAATACAAACTTGGTGATGAGATAAACCTGTATATGATAAATCATCATATATAGGATAAGTTGTCATATATCAATGGCGTGCTGAACCCAACAATAGAGATGGCACCGGGCGCATTACTGAACTGCACCCAAATAAACAGCAAAAAACATTACTGGCTAAACACGCAGGTGTGGCTCGCCATCCCTGGAATTGGGGGTAAATAACGGTTATGGCTAACTAGAAACATCCGTATAGAACAATTCCAATAACCCTGAGAGTAAGCTGAAATTTCCTACTGCTATTGATTTACATAAACATAAACTATTAGTAGCAATGGTTAAACCTAACAACTGTGTCGTTTTAGTGTGGGGAGTACCTCAAAGTTCTAAAGGAAACTTCATTAGTATTAGGATTGTAAAGAGTATAGGTAGCATTTCCCGGCAAACTTCCCACATTACCTACCCCTATAACCTGACAGGGTGTCCTCAAAGTTTGAGTAGATGATGTTGTCTCAATAGCACCTACTTCAGCTCCCAACTTTGTCACTCCACTACTTACTGAACCATTTTCCAACTGATATTTAAAAGCCAAACCAGACCGACCACAAAATAAATTATTAACGCCAAAACGCATTAATCTATCTAACATTTGTATCGGTGGAGTATCGGGAGTCAATTTATCGCTGACCCCCAGAGTGCTACCATGAATTAATAAACAGTCAAGTTCAGAAAAACCAAAAGGCAAATTTCTCAACCATTCTACTGTTTCTCTATCCACATTGTCCCATAATATTTTTACAGCATTCATACCATATTCTGCTATTAATTCTGTTGGTTCCGCTGTGGTAGTTAATCCATGTAAAATCAAACATTGTTCTTCCCACCATCCCATACACACTTTAGGTTTAAGTTCGTTTTGTTTTGGATAACGTACTCGCTCTACTAATTTTTTACAATCTATATTTAGCCCGACAATATCCCCTAAAATATATAAATCTTCCACCAAATACTTCTGCTTTTTTATATCAGCTATTACAGCATCATAAGCTGTTATATTTCCTTCTATCTTAGTTAAAATTGCCCAATAATTCATATTCCTTTTTGATTTTTTTTAGGTTTGCTCGACTGAAATTAATTAGTTTTTCAGGACTTACGCAAAGACACTAATTGTAGTGTAAATACCGGAAATAATTATCAAAAATACACCACATATAGAAGGAATACGTAAGTCCTGTTTTCATCAAAATAATTGGGTCTAAAACCCTGCCAAGATCGGCGAAATACTTTTGGAGCCTTGCTATCATCCCCGTTACAAAAATAACTTCCGTAGGGGCGAACGGCCCTTCGCCCCTACATCTGGTGTATAACTTACAGCTATTTTCATTTCAGTATACTACAGAGCGGGACGTAACGCGAATGCGACATGAAACGCATTTCTGTTATCCAAGCTCCATACGGGGTTTTGGTTCTGGCGATGTGGTTCACCAATCTCAAAAGTACTGTAATATTTTGTGTAAGTCCTGAGAATTTTATATTCAGATAATTTAGAAATTGCTTTTGGGGCTTTGCTCTCCAAACTCTCAAGCTAAATTTGCGTCTTTTTTTCATAATATAAAATAGATAGCACTTTCAATTCAAAACTTTTAATAATTACCAAAAATTGGGTTTAAACCCTCGTCCTTCTAGGGCGACTTTTTAGTTAATTTTTTTGACAGGCTATGTTATCATACTTTCTAGTTCGCAAGAAATATATTAGTCGCCAGTGGGCAATTCGAGACAAAAAACGGATATTGAGGCCAGCATAAGACTACTGCCAAACTAGCAACAGCCTCTGAAATGTTAACCCACCGAGGGGCTAGGGCCCGGTAGGGACCCCCGCGCTTTTAGACCGGGGAAGATGTTAAAAGTCAACAACCCACTCCTAATTAGGGTTTGCTGATTAATAACAAAAGCATTGACGTATAAAAGCTTTAGCCTTATTTGGGCAGCAAAAAGTGCCAGAAGTTTGCTGGTTTAAGCTTAAAAAGTTAGGATTTCGGGCTGAGCATGGCAGAAAAATGAAGGGACAAATATATCCAACTATCTCCTCTACCAATTCCTCGTTCCTCTGTAGGGACGTTACATGCAACGTCCCTACTTTTTCTCCTGGGAAATGTTAGGAGTGGGTCCCCTGTTCCTGAAAAAGACTTTTTCAGCAAGCCCTAATTAATTATCTCTCACAAATATGAGTAGGGTCATCAGCTTTTTCAGCATATTCTAAACCCCTTGCCAAACGCCAAGCAAAAATTTCTGGCAATCCCTTATTAACTATAGCTTCACAAGTAAGTTGATAATCATAGGGAATCTCTCGAATATTTACTTCCCCTGTCTCATTATCATAAATAACATAAGTAGCATTCGGTCTGCCATGACGAGGTTCTCCTACAGAGCCAACATTAACAATTTTTTTCATAGGAGCAATACAACTCTTTGACTCTAAATTTTTCCCTCCAAAACTACTAACTTTCACTAATAGTTGACTAGCATCAAGAGTACGAACATAAGGCACATGAGTATGACCGCAAAACAATACATCGGCACCACTACTAACTACCCTTTCAACTGCTAAAAATCCATATAAGTCTGGTAATAAATATTCATGGTTACTATGAGGACTACCATGAACAAAACACATATTTTCTTCTTTCAAACTATGAGGCAAAGACCCTAAATATTCTCGCGTTTCTGGATGAATTTCTTCATTAGTCCATTCGTGGGCTAACTTGCCACGTTTCTCTGCTAATAAAGAAGGATAACTACATTCACAAGAATTTAATCCCTCCACAATATCCTCATCCCAACAACCTAAAACTGTGGGGATATCTAAACTGCGAATTTGCTCGACAACCGCATTAGGATGGGGACCATAACCGACCAAATCTCCCAGACAGAAAATTTTCTCTGCTTTCTGTTTTTCTATATCTATTAATACAGTATTTAAAGCTTCATAGTTGCCGTGAATGCAAGACATAACTGCAATTTTCATACTAATTATTCCTCTGTAATTCCTAATGTTTCTTTTACCTGTTGTTGATAAGATAAAATTGCTGCATCAGGCAAACAACAATCTTGTAAACTTTCTGCCAAAGCCTTTTGATTTAAGTTATCACCAAAAACTTCAATTCCACTAAAGCGTTCTGGTCTACCTTTTAGCCATCTTGGTAAATTTAATTCTTGATATTCAGTCTCTTTTCCTAGTACAAAATCAAAGTAAAAAGCACGTCCGTCAGCAATATCAAAAATTGCTTTGGCACGAATGATTTTACCATAAGCACCTGGGGTTAATTCTTCATACCAAAACACATCTAAACTTGCCGGGTCGATGACTTGACCCTGGGTAGGCGATCGCCAGATTTGACAATTATTAATATTGCTATCAATAGCAAATCCTTCTACAGTTTGGTTTGCCCACTGATGCCATTCGCTATTTTTTGTTCCTGGTGGGATAATGGCAATACGACTGCTAGGAATGGTATCGAGCAGTGATGACATTGCATCTAGTTCTAAATAAAATCCTAATTCGACAAAAGCAACTGCACCATTAGCAAGATATTCTATGAGCTGCGACTCTTGAGCATCAGTTATAATTTTGAGATTGGGAAAGTCTGTAGCCAGGCGGGTTTGGTCAATGGGAACATTGCCAGTACCGGGGCTGAAATAGACAGCAGGATTAGCTAATGGGATTTGTTTGCGAATAAAATTTGTTTTGCCGACTCCCGGTATACCAGCTACTACAGTGATTATAGGTTTTGACATTTTTCTTCCATAGCTTAAGTTTTTAATGCTGATACGATGCGACTACTTGCCATCCTTGCCCCCGATAGGTTTCTGGCGACAGGTCCTACTTGCAAAGCAGCTAGTCCACCCATAATAAATAGTTCGCAACCAGACCAGCGCAAATATTCATCTAATATCGGCAAACCATTGACTATTTTCACTGGGTGAGTATTCAAGACTTCTTGTAATATAGGTTGTTGTGTCACATTAAGTTTTGTACCTGTTGCTAACCAGATACGATGGTATTCCCACCTCGTTCCATCATCGCATTTTAGGCGCCAGCGATCGCCGACAAATTCAGCACTTACTACCTGACATTTCTCAAAAATAGATAACTCATCTTGGTGTTGATAACGACGCAACTGAGTCATCACTGCTGGTGTCATGGAACCCCCATCTCGTGCTTGTTGAATTAAGTTCCATCGTTTTTGCCAGTCAGTTTCAGCGCTAAAACCTTTTAAATATTTTGGGCCTAACCAACCGGGTTCGGCATCAAATAATTTCTCTTTAAGCTGACGTCTGACCATCAAGGTTACGTTTGCCCCTCGTTTTAAGGCTCCCAATGCTAAGTGACCGCTAGTTAAGCCCCCACCGATAATTAGCACTTTTTCCCCTCTGAGTCGCAAATTTCGCAAGTCCACTTGGTGGGAGTGACAAAGGCATTGGTTTGGATAGGGAGTGAGAATTTTTTTTGTCCATTGTGGAAGTTGAGGTTTTCCCCCACCATTGGCCATGATTACTTGACGAGCTATGGTTGAGTTGCCATCATCTAGTTCGACTCGAAACTGAGGGTTCCCTCGGTAGGTTATGGGAGCAATGTTTGTCACTGACGCTTTGTATACTTTGTTTTCTAACTGCCAGCGACTAACTACGTCTTGGGAAAATTCTTGAAATAGTTTTGTTCCAGGTAGGTCGTAGGGAGGGAATAGTTCGTTTGGGCGATTTTCCGCAAACCGACGCAGGGAATAGGGATCTGGATCCGGATGGTGAACGGCGGGCGATCGCAAGTGGGGTATTTCTTGGCCTGCAAACTGCTGTCGCCACTGACTCATCCAAGTGGCACTGGGGTCAAATACTATTATTTTATGGCGATAGTTTTTCCGCTTTTGCAACAGATGAGTTACCAAAGTTAGGGCATGGGGTCCTGCACCTACGATGGCCATCTTGGTTTGTATTGGTAAGGACATGGAATTAAAGAAAAATAATTATAAGAATAATAATCATTCTCATTTTAATTATATACCTGTAACAACTAGAAAAAAAAATTTCTAGTTAATGCTGCGCAAACAGCTCACATTAACTACAAATAGGCTGTAAGCTTTTTGATACCTAGATTAAAAATTTAAAATATACAATTTGATACCTAGATTAAAAATTTTAAAATATACAATGTTCGAACTGGGAAGACAAATGTCTACAGCAACCCTCAGTCCACAAAGGCAAAGTAGTACCAATACTCTGTCCATAACATAATTTTTTAATCCCAAAATATATTTAGAAGTATATTATTACCCCTATTTATTTGAGGATTTATGATCTAAAATTGCTCAAGACATTTTGAGTTTTTCATACAGCTTATTTATCAAATATTTTGCTATTTTTTTTCGCCACTATAGTAATCCTGTGACTGTTCATGGCAAAAATCCTACTGGTTTTTAGGGAACAGGGAACAGAGAATAGGTAAGACTTTTATAAGTTTTATTTACTTTTTGATTTGTCGCAACCTATGGGCGGACTGCTATATAAGGGTCTGAATATTTTTATTGATCAAACTACCGATTACGATAATCTCTATTAGATTAACTCTTTATGCACCTAGATAATGTTGTAATCATTTATTATATTGACAACCTTTGAGTCTAAAATTTTGGCAAATTTATTGTGGTGTTTTCTATATATTTTACAGGAAAAATAGTCATGTAAATTGTCTAGTTAATAGATAAATATAAGTAGATAAGAAGGTAATTAATGTTTAATATATAGAAAGTATATTTCTTCAATATATATATTAATTAATGAAGTAAAAAAAGACTTTTATATATATTATTGACTAGAGAAAGCACCTCAATTAGACATAAAATCTAGTTTTATTATTAAAAACCCACTAAATTGGACATTATCTAGCCAATAATTGGTCCAAAAGACTATAATATTTTTTTTGTTAAGGTTATAGGCTATTTGTTGTTAATGTTAGCCGTTTGCGGAGCATAACCTAGGAAAAATTCTGTTTGTTAGCTGGCAAACAAATAATCTGAGCTTGTTTGTCTAAACAACAACATAGTAATTTTTTGAGGCTTTAAAATCTTTTTAGGTAATAAATCCATTGGATCCTTCATTTGTATTACCATGGAAAAGTCGAAACTCTTGAAATTGTCTTAGCTATTTCATGAAATTCTTGTCATTTTTTGTCAGAGATTTATGACAAAGTTAAAAAAACCAAAACGAAGAATGATAATTAAAACTTTTAATTCTGGCGATCGCTCAGACAATGAATCAGGATTAAATTAAATACAGAAAAAAAACTATGAGATTCTATATTTACTGACTCCTGACTTCTGAATCATGACTCCTGACTCCTAACTCCTGACTTCTGACTTCTGACTTCTGAATCCTGACTCCTGACTCCTGACTCCTAACTCCTGACTAACAGCTAGACTTATCTAACTTTTCAGTATAGCAGATGGTATTATTTACAGACCGAGAGGTTTTTTGTCTGTTCACGATAAAATCCCTCAATAATAATATTTGCCTGTTCATCTGAATGCATATTGCTTGGCTTGGAAAAAAACATCCTTTTTGTGGTAATGTTACCTACTCTAGAGAAATAACTAATGCCCTCTTAGATAGAGGCTATCAGGTAAGCTTCCTTCACTTTGCCACTGATAATGCTGACCTAGAAAAATGGCCTGTATGTGAGGAAGTCCCTCTACCTTGTATCTACAAGTCTCAAGGTTATACTATACCAAGTCTTAAATCTAGCAAAGTCTTAAGTCAGGCTCTACAAAAACTTAAGCCCGATATTGTTCACGCATCTCTTACCCTCTCTCCCCTGGATTTTTTGTTACCCGAAATTTGTGAGGAGTTGAACATTCCTTTAGTGGCTACTTTTCATGCCCAATTTGATAGTAAACCACGGAATATTAAATCTGGAACCCAATTTTTGGCCTATCAACTCTATGCTCCTTTTCTGGCAAATTATGAGCGAGTAATTATTTTTTCAGAAATACAGAAAGATTTATTAATGAAATTGGGAGTTCCGGGTAAAAGAGTGGCAGTTATTCCTAATGGGGTGGATGTGGATAAATATTCTCCGGGTGCATCTAGTCTGAAAACTCAGTTAAATGCTAGTCGTATATTTCTATATTTGGGTCGTATTTCCACAGCTAAAAATGTCGAATCTTTGCTCAAAGCTTGGAAGCATTCTGACATGGATAGTGGTAGTTGTTTAAGCATTGTTGGTGATGGACCATTAGCTCCTTCTCTGCAAATGTTTTATAGTGATGTTAAGGGAGTTAGTTGGTTTGGATACATAAGTGATGAACAACGACGGATAGAAATTTTGCGTGGTGCTGATGTATTTATTTTGCCTTCTTTAGTAGAGGGTTTGTCTTTGGCTTTATTGGAGGCAATGTCTTGTGGTTTAGCTTGTATAGCTACAGACGCGGGTGCTGATGGTGAAGTTTTGGAAAAAGGAGCTGGTATAATTTTAAATACTCATAATGTTACTAGCCAATTACAAACTTTATTTCCTGTATTTAGAGATCATCCTGAGTTCAATACTCTTTTAGGACAAAAAGCTCGGCAAAGGGTTTTGGAGCGTTATACTCTGAGTCGAAATATTACTCAATTGGAAATGCTTTATGATGAAGTTTTACAAGAAAGAAATCTCAAGTTAGGTAGTTTGATTTAAAATCACATTCCGCACTACTTACTGCAAGTATAGAAAGCATTTGGTATCTTTTAGATTGACTTTATTTTCTCCAACATTCGCGATCGCGAATGCGGAACTGAGTTCTATCTCTCGGAAACTATACTATCTTTGGTTGAATAAAAAATCATGTATATTAGCTAAACAGTTCTTACAAATTCCATGATATCAAAATTTCTATGAGTATGAAAACAATCATCCTTTAACACCCTCATTACTCAAGAGCCTAAGAAAATGAAAATACTTATGGTTTTCCACTGAAAAGAGAGGGGAAAAATTTGGAAAAGGGGAAAAATATTGACTGGAGCTTCACAAAATGAATATATTTCTGATATTCCCCCAGGAAAAATTTCTTGGATACTAGATAATTCCATCAAGGAAATTTAGTAGTTGAATAAAAATTCTTGTATATTAGCAATATTTTTCTCTCAAGTTTCATGATATCACAATTTTTATGAGTATGGAAGGAATTATCCTTTGACAGGCTATTTTTTTTAAGCTTAATAAAATGAAAATGTTGATAAATTTCCACTGAACAGAGAGAAGAAAGGTTCGCCAAAGGGAAAAGATATTGACAATATCCTCACAAAATGACTATATTTCTGATATTAGTTCAGGGAAAATTTCCTGAATACTAAATAGTCTCATCAAGGAAATTTAGTTGAATGAAAATTCATGTATATTAGCGATATTCCCCTTATAAACCTTATAAACCCACAATCTTTATGAGTATGGAAGCAATCAAGCAATCATCCTTTGACACCCTGATATTTTCAGGAACTTTAGGAAATGAAAAATGCTTTTGATTTTCCACTGAACACAGAAAAGATATTTGCGAGAGCTTAACAGAATGACTATATTCTGATATTACTTCTAGGAAAATTTCCTGAATACTAGATAATCTCATCAAGGAAATTTAGTAGTTGAATAAAAATTCATGTAGATTAGCGACATTCCCCTTATTAACTTTATGATATCACAATTTTTATGAGTATGGAAGCAATCATCCTTTGACACCCTGATTTTCAAAGCTTCAGAAAATGAAAATGTTGATAGCTTTCCACTGAACAGAGATAGGAAAAGTTGGGAAAAGGGGAAAAGATATTTGCAGGAGCTTCACACAATGACTATATTTCTGATATTACTTTTGGGAAAACTTCCTGAATACTAGATAATCTCATCAAGGAAATTTAGCAGTTGAATAAAAAATCATTTATATTAGCAATATCCCCCTTATAAATTTTATGATATCACAATTTTTATGAGTATGGAAGCAACCATCCTTTGACACCCTGATTTTCAAAGCTTCAGAAAATGAAAATGTTGATAGCTTTCCACTGAACAGAGATAGGAAAAGTTGGGAAAAGGGAAAAATATATTTATGGGTGCTTCACAAGATGAATATATTTCTAATATTACTTCAGGGAAAATTTCCTGACAACCCGATCCTCTCATTAAGTCAATTTAGTTGAATAAAAAGCCATTTATATTAGGGAGACCCCTACTCAAATTTTCCGCATTTAAGGTTAAATTAGGGTAGTAAAAGTGGACTTATCTTATCTACTAATTTAAGCACCGGTATAGCAATTTCTCCGGTATTTTTTGCAGCATCCTTAAGTCCTTGAAGGCTCATTTCGTACCATTCACGACGTGGTTTAGTTTTTGTTGATTCTTTAACAATAGTTTCTGCGTCTTGTGTCATTATTTCTACTGCTTCAACTTGTTCAGGAGTTGCCTTTTTATTAACTTCATTAATAGCTTTTAACAATTGGTCTAACAAATTCTTGATATCATCATCTACCTTAGTTTCCGCCAAAGTGTTAAAACTATTTTCAATATTATCATTCATAGCAGATAGTTCTGAAATTTGAGCATTATCCCCAATTCTAATAATTCTCTCTTCTGTCATTGTCTCCTCCAAGATATTATCTCCTGTGTGTGATTCTTGAATTATAACTTGATTGACAGAAGATTCAAAAATAATTTCTCTAGATTTTTGATTTGATCTTTCTGATAATGTCTTACCATCTTTTGTCTCTAGTTCTTTCTTAATTTCATCCGTTAATTCCAGTAACGCAAATATAATCTTATTTTTCTCTATTTTTATTATCTCCGAATTAATAATACCTTTTCGTTCAGCTGTTAAGATTAGCTTTAACCTGGCTTTATGTAACAAAACTTCATTATAAAATCGAGAAGAGTATTTGGTAGTTAATTCAAGCATTTGTTGACTTGCACCTTCTAAATTACCATCCTCAATTGATTTTTTTATCTGAGAAACCTTCATGATTTAAACTATTCTTTGGGTAATGATAAAATATGATTGAAAAACATTTTTTGCAGTGGCATAAAAGATGAATAGACCAGAAAAAATTTAATTAAAATCCATGCAGTTTTTGCTGCTGTTGGGTAATGAAAAAATAAAGAAATCAAAAGACCCACTGAAAGGGGTAAAGTAAGAAAGTTAATATATAGAAACAGAGCGTATTTTCTTTTTTTTGCTAATTGAATAGATGTGAAAATCATAAATAAAACAATGAGAAATATAAGTCCTACAAAGGGTTCCTCACTATCAAAAAATAGTTGGGCTATAAATGGGAAAAAATTTATGCTAGCACTATTTACAAATAGACCTAAAAAGATACTTAAAATTGTTAAAATTATTATATAAAATATCATCAAACCAATAATACGCCAATTACTATGCTTTCTAATTATTAAAAAGTATATTCCTAAGATTGCAAAGATTGTCCGCAACAGCCAATGAACATTGTACATTAGTTGTTGATTATTCTCTTGATACGTATCATTAGTTATGAATTTTTGAATATCTCTGCACATACTTGCTGAATATTCACATCTTTCTCCCTCGTTATAACAAAATTTGGATTGCCATTTATGAAGCAAAGATATTTGGGCTTGTAATTCTTTTTCGATTTTCGGCGATTTATCCGGAGCCGAGAATTTCAATTGATTCTGGTATTTCTCATCTAAACGCCTAAATTCCAAACTATCCAAACCACAATCGGTATTGTGAGCAATAATAGCATCTTTGTCATTATTTGCTACCCTATGAATTGCTGTGGCAGTCATAGTTAATGAACTAGAAAAAATAATAATAGTACACACTGTATAAATAACTATTTCCACAACTCCATCAGTAAAATGGAAATTGCCATGTTCCTTTTCAATATTAAATAAACACTGTTTAAAAAACCAATAACAAAATGCGACTACTTCAATTAACATCACTAAAACAATGATATAATGAATAAATTCATCTATTAGATGAGATTGACTAGATTCACTAAAAAATATGAAAACTAGAAAATTCAAGATTATATTTGCCAAAAGTCCATAATAAAAAACATAGTATATTTTTGAAATCCATATTCTAGGATGGTTTAGCAACAAATATCGATCTAATCTTTTAAGAAATCCAGGATTTAAAAAATCTATTATTAGCCGTGGAATTTTCATTTGTCTGTCCTAAATAAACGTCGAGTAGATTTGCTTATGTCTCTAAAGTATTTCAAGATAATATTATGGTTGATAAAAAGTTTAATCAAGTCATTACTACCAATATTTCTTGAGGTTTTAATAATATATTGATTGTGACCAACCATTTCAATCTGAGTATATGATATTTTTTCAAGCAAATCCATTAATTCATTTTTTGATAGGTTACAACTTAATTCAAAGGCATTTTCTTCAATCTCTTTACCAAAATCTTCTAACTTACCATTGTAAATTACAGAACCCTCTTTGACAAAAATAATATTGTCAGTGATATTTTCAACTTCATATAAATGTTGTGAACTCAAAAGTATAGTCTTGGGATGAGCAAGAGAATTAGCTAAATCTCTTAAATCCTGCAAGAATAGTAACTGGGTATTAACATCAAGATTTGCTAAAGGTTCATCTAATATTAAAAGTCGAGGATTATGGACTAATGCTTTCGCTAATGAAAATCGCATTTTAAAACCACCAGAAACCTCGTTCCAAGTTGCATTTTTATACTTATCTAAACCAAGTCGCCAGATAATAAAATCAACTTCACCTTTATTTTCTTTCCCCCTAATACCATGAATAGCTGCTGCAAAATGCAGATTATCAACTAGCAACCCTGTCCATTGTGGCAACTCTTGAGGAATGTATGCTATTTGTTGTTTTATTTTGTATCTAGAGTTTTCTTTTGATTCTGTCAAAGCTGGATATTCAACAATACCGCTGGTTTGCTGTAACTCGCCAGCAATTATTCTTAATAAAGTTGTTTTCCCATTACCATTTTCACCAACAAGAGAAGTAATTTCACCAAATTTTAATTCTAACTTCGATACGGATAACTGGAAATCTGTTAATCTACCTGAATATTTCTTGGTAATATTCCTCACATTAGCTACTATATTAACATTAGACTTTTTAATATTTGATTGTTTTTGCTTTTGCCATAATTCCTTTATTTGTTCTAATCCAGTTTTTGGTATCTTGTTTTCAGTATTTTCTCTCTCTGGAAGTTTTTTACCAAAATTGATAGTATTATCTTTGGGATTAGATTTGGAATAAGGCTTATTTTTATGTTCTTCTATACCAACAAATGTTGTTCTTGATGAGTGATTTTTTCGATATTCTTCAACGATTAAATCAACAAATTCTAAAATAGAAAGAGTTAAATCGGAAAAATCTTTTCTGATAGTGTCTTCTGAATGACTAGACTTTCGTTTATTTTCTCTCAGTTCACAATAGCAACGCTGAAAATTAATGGCTTCATATTTACGTTCTTTATAAACTGCAAAATATTCAGCAAAATCCATTACTCTTTTAGTAGCTAAATCAAGCTGATTATCTTCAATTAAACCTTCTATTTCTTGCCTAAAATCTTCAGGTTGTCGATTGAGTTTTTCTAATTCTGCTTCCATTACTTGCATCTTTAAAGTTGGTCTAAATTAAATAAATATTAACACCAACCATTTTCTGCCTGCTCCAATAAACGAAAAACTCCAGCAAAAAAAACTAAAAATTAGAAAACTTAGACTCAATTTTTGGTTATAGTCATCTCAAATAAGAATGAAAAAAAAATTCTGCACCAAACGCGAGTTATAGCAAGAAATACTTGTCTCAATTCTTTATTAAAATAACTATAATTTACTTTCTTTTTTCACCCAACACAATCTTGGGAAATTTTGTCATAGCCTAAACACCAGCGAGAAAGTCAATAAGACCGATCCCTAAAGAATAGAACAAAAAGTCTCCTCCTTTCCAATCTAATTTGAGCATTAGGGCTTTTTCTTCCATCCTCATGAGAAACTTCTATATCAACAGGACTTACGCAAGCAGATGAAAATATACACCACATTCAGGGGCCAAATGGCCTTAACTCCTACTAGATTTAGTAGTTCTGCGTAAGTCCTGATCATGCAACTTTATAGTTATTGTCGCTTAACTTGGTTTAAGCGCCTAACTTTGTCGCCTAACTCAAAAAAAACTAATGAAAAGTATGACTATGCTTAATCAAACTCATAAATTCTTGACGAGTTTTCACATCTTCAGCAAAAATACCACGCATAGCGCTAGTAGTTGTCCAAGAACCAGTTTTTTGTACTCCACGCATGACCATACACATATGAGTTGCTTCGACAACTACGCCAACACCCAAAGGTCTAAGTAATCCCTGAAGTGCATCAGCTATTTGTGCTGTTAGACGCTCTTGTACCTGTAAACGTCGGGCATACATTTCACAAATTCGAGCAATTTTTGATAGCCCAATGACTTTTCCATTGGGAATATATGCTACATGAGCGCGACCAATGATAGGCAAAATATGATGCTCGCAAGAGCTAAAAATATCGATATCTCGAACTAAAACCATCTCCGAGACATCTTCATTAAAAACAGCTCCATTCAGCAGTTCATCCAGTGATTGATTATAACCAGAAGTGAGAAATTTTAGTGCTTTTACCACCCGTTTAGGAGTATCTAATAAACCTTCTCGATCTGGATTTTCTCCCAATCCTATTAATAAAGTTCTTACCGCTTGAATCATTTCAGCTTCTGTAACCGGATGCTGAGACTTTGTTTTCAAGTCATCGGTAGAAACAAAACCTGGAACTGTTGGTAAAGTCATAATTGAAAAGTTTTAAGTTTAATATTTTGTTAAGCAGTTTGGCAGACATTTTTCTACATAAGTTACAGATTAATTATAAGGATTATTATCTGTACTTCTTTGAGAATAGCCTATCTTAATTTATCACATAGTTAGACAATTTGTTAAGTTTTGTTGAATTATTAATGGATCCAAATCTCGCCCAATTAATACTAGCTGATTTGTCGGAGTAATTGACCATTTTTCTATTTGCATATCATAGCGCCTACCACTCAATTGAAATATGTGTTTAGATTCACTTTCCTGGAACCAAAGAATTCCTTTTGCTCTAAATATATTCTCTGGCAACTCATCTATAAAATTGTTTTGAAATTTCATAGCAGAAAAAGGCCTTGCACTTCGGAATGAAACAGATGTAAAGCCATCATTTATCAGATGATTTTGAGATTTTTTTTGTACTTCATACTTATCGTTATTGTCTTCTATAAAATAAGGTCGGAGTTTTGATGTATTTACATCTAAAATTAAGTATGATGGTATTTTGCTGTACTCAGTTCTTAAAATTCTAGCTCCTTTATTCACAGTTTTAATATAAGACTCTAAATAATCTACTCTATCTTCAGAGACTAAATCTGTTTTATTGAGTAAAATAATATCCCCATAAGTAATCTGTTTAAGAGCTGCCTCACTATCAAAATGGTCTGGTGTAAAATTTTCAGAGTCCACCAAAGTCAGTACAGAATCTAAATAAGTTAAATCTTTCAACTCAGTACTCAAAAAAGTCAAAATAATCGGCAAAGGGTCTGCTACACCAGTAGTTTCTATAATTAAATAATCAACTTTTTTATCACTTTCTAAAACTTGGTAGACTGCATCTACTAATCCTTCATTGATAGTACAACAAATACAACCATTACTAAGTTCTAGCATATTTTCATTAACATCCATTAATAACTGGGTATCTATATTGATGTCCCCAAATTCATTAACTAAGACTGCTACTTTTAACTTCTGCTTATTATGCAAAATTTTATTTATCAGGGTTGTTTTACCACTGCCTAAAAAACCAGTAATGATAGTAACTGGCATCCCTCTTTTAGGAATATCTAATTGTAGTGAATTGTCCATTATTGCTAAATTTATTGGCGAGGGCAGCTACTCTTAAATTTTGTTTATTTTCAAGGATACGATTGAGTAAGGTTATTTTGTCGCCGATAAGAAAACCAGTCATAATCCTGTCATTTTTCCTTATTAAGATGAGTTATTGAGTAGCTAGAAACTTGCTATTTATAGTGGACTTGAGATATTCTGTAGCCTGGTCCCCTTGATTTATAGGCATTGTACTGTTTGAGTAATTACGATAGTAATTATCATAATTAAAATCTCACATATAGTCAATAGAGATTTAGGAAAATCTTCATTGAACAGTCATAAATGCCTCAATCTGATTTTTGAATAACTATTTTTTAAGCAAAACATATATTAGCCCTAAGAGATTGTATTTGGTTTTCACAAAGATGGAACACACTCCAAAAAAAATCATTGTAGGAACGTTCCATAGAATATCCTTACTAAGGTTTAACTAAGTTAAGACTAAATTAAGATTCGTCGCTTTATAAGCTAAAAAATCCTGAAAACCTTTGCTGTATCAAATATCATAGTCATTAGAGAGTTGAACTAGTGGAACTATTGCTCTGTATTAAGTTTGAGTAATTTTTTCCATCTATTTAGAGACTACTACATAGTATTATTAAATCTTAGTAAAGATTTTCAACTATGCTTCTGGGAGATTCAGTAAAACTTAAGGTATATAGTTAAGTCATAGGTACTATAGTAATTTTATCTCAAAAGGAAAAGAGATAGATGGCTAGAAGGTACTTATGATCAAGGCAGAAACCAATAGAAATAGTGGTTGGAGCTCTTTTTCAAAAAAACTAATAATTTTTCATAAATGATTTAGGGTTCCTATATAGCAGTTCGCCCATAGGTTGGTACAAATCAAAAAGTAAATAAAACTTTTAAAACTCTTACCTATTCTCTATTCCCTGTTCCTTGCTTCCTAAAAAGCAGTGGTATTTTTGCCACGAAAAAATAGGATTGCTATATATGTTTAAATATTAGAGTATGTTCAAATATTACATTTTTTCATGGGTATGTGTATTATTTCCAACCATTTTCTGCCTGCTGCAATACATAACCTGATACTATTTCTATCTCTGTTTCTGTCAAACGGTCTTTGTAAGCCGACATATTATTTTTCCCATTCTTAACTAAGTAAGCTATTGCCTCAATAGAGTCTAGTTTATTTCTTTTCAAAGTTCTTATTTTTAAATTCTTCCACCATCTAACAATATTGCCTCCTCTGGCATGACAACCTACACAATGAACCTGAAAAATTTCTGCGCCTTGTGTTGTTTCTGCTGCTAATGCAGTGGGGATTTTTATAATATTTATCAATATCAATATTAATAAGCAAATTGTAATTCTTTTTTTCATTTTTTACCTTCATAAACTAAAATTAACTTGAGTAAATAAGAGCAAAGTTTTTAACGTTTATAAGCAAATAGACCGATTATGACTACTTATTTATTCTGTCCAACTATATTCCCTACTTCCTATTCCTACTAACTAATATTTGCTACCTTTATGATCATTAATTAAACCGAAGTTGATCTAAATATTGATCACCAAAAATCAATTCTTTCAAATAGCTGACGCCATTCTTTGACAGCAAAGATAGGCACTACTATTTCAGCTCTACTAGAATCTTGCAAAGATAAATGTAGTCGCAGTGGAGTATCATAGTCTAAATTTTTCATGACCTCCATAAAATCATATTCTCCAACATTAGGAGGAAAAGATGAATCTAACAAAACATTCTTTGCATTCCATACCTTACCAGTGCCAGTAGTAACTTGCAATTTTTGGGAATGAGCCAATTTTATTATCCCAGGAAAACCTACTAATCGTAAACGTAAAGTTTTTAATTGACCAGATGTGATTCTTTTGTATAATACCGCTTGCCATGCTCGGTCTGAAATATCTCGCAAACTTTGTTGAGACCGATACATTATTTGTGCCGAAGATTCAGGGTATGTGTGAATAGAAGCTAGGGCACACTCAGAGTTAAATATTATCAAATATAGGAATAATATTAAGGTAAAAAGACAAAAAATATTTCTCATTTTTGAAGAATTAGTCAATAGCAACTTTGGCATTAATAAACTCAAATACTTAATATATAAATCCTTGAATTATAATGAAATTAAATATTACATAAATTTGAAAAATGTGGGTTTTGAAATAAAAATAATTTCAGTATTTAGCTATCAGTTATCAACAATAATATCTCACTTTTGTAGTAAGATTAAACTCTGGCTAAATCAGACTCTAACCTTAAAGACTAGATTTAAATAAAGCTTTTATTGTCAACAATAAAGTCATGGATTTTTACCTATGGAAAATGACAAATTTAGTTTCGGCCTAGGAAACTAGCTGACGACTAAGTATTGATAAGCAAGTACACACAATTAATTACATATCTATGAAAGCTGAATTCTTTGCCTTCCAAAAAAATCCAGAGAATTAGAATAGGTAAATATTTTTTTTTAGGAACTTAATAGCCAACAACTTTCAACATAAAGAAACTTTTGAAAGATATTGGCTAAAACAAATTAATACTAATGAGTTAATACTCGTTCTTCTAATTCCAATTCAAAACGTTCTCCTGGTTTTGGTTCGATAATTTTTGTTGCTAAATTATCTTTAGCCAACCGAGACTGTATTTCCTCAATATTTCCCTTTTCTTTGAGTAAAAATATTAATAATCCTTGAAAATTTACATCGCCCCCTCCTGCTGTAGGTATCATCACTTGGGGTTGTAACCATTGAGCTACTTGTAATGCACTTTCATTTCCTTTAATTATTGGCCCTACCAATGGTAAATTCAAATTAATAACCGGGGAGATGACAACATCTATAGGTGCAAATTCCTTGATTTTTTCAGAATGGTTGCCATGGGGTTCATAGTATATTGTATTCCCAATGCCTAGGTCTTTAAAAATATAACCGTTTTCCACTAAAGTTGGGCCTACAAGTGAACCAGGAACTGCTCTAATTTCAACACTATTGTCAAAACAATAGGTATAACCATGGTCAAGCGTTATGACCTGAGAGTAACCCAAATCTTGCACTACTTTTGCTGCAGTTGGAGAAGCAACAACAGGAATATTTTTGTCCAACTGCTTAAGAGTTTCTGGGTGAGCGTGGTCTTCTAGTCCTTGAGATAATACAATAAGGTCTACATTTTCTGGAATAGTACGGGGAGTTAGTCTTTCCCCCTTAAACAACCAAGGTAGATTTCCGAAAACCAGGGGTCCAACGAGCCAAGGATCTATGAGTATTTGTTTACTTCCAATTTCAATTAGCCAGGAATTACTGTCTAACCAAGTTAGGTACATAGTATTTATATAAGTTACGGTTCATCATTATTATTGTAACGATTTATTACAAAGGAAGTAGGTAGGGATATTAGAATAGTGGGAAATACTGTGTAATGATAATTAAAACATAGCAAACTAATACTTATTTAAAATGGGTGTTAGTAAGACATAATTTAGAACCTGGAATTCATATTAAAACTGTTTAGGATAATTTGATATTTCTCTTAATAATTCTGAAGTATTAATACAAGGGATTCAAATAGAATCAGATGGTAATTTTGGTATTAAATCAAATGTTTATAACAATATAGATAAACAAGTATTTAAATATAAATTGCAGGATGAATATGAAAGAGTTGCAAATAACTTAAAAATAGAATATCCAAGGATTTATCAAAATAATATTGATTTTCAAGAAAATTACAGAATCTTTAGAGATTACAACGACATTAGCTAAATATAAAAATATTATAATTAATATTATGATTAACAGTAAGGATAAACTTATGTCAAAGTCCTATACCCAAAATATAACCAATTTTT
>JAKQYE010000120.1:0-18960 GCA_023356605.1 Trichodesmium sp. MAG_R02
TGCATAAGTCCTGATTGAAAACTAAAAAGCGATCGCTTTCTGGGAGATAAAATAGCGATCGGCTTTTTGTAGTCAAGACTTTAGTCTTACAGCAGTTTTCATGTTAGTAGACCAAAGTTTTAATTATAGCGATGTAGTTCATCAATTTGAAAAGCGCTGTAACTATTTGCCTTGTGCCTTATCTGCCAGAAATCTGCCGTAAAAAAGCGATCGCTCCTTAAAGATAATTAGTTTTAGCAGGGGCGAGCTGGAGTAACTAGAGCTTGCTAATTAACTATAAAAGCATTGACATATAAAGACTTTAGTCTTATTTAGTCAGCAAAAAGCACCAGAAGTTCAGTAGTAAAAAGCTGAAAAAAAATAGGATATCGGGCACTTCCATGGCCGAAAAATCAGGGGACAAATATATCCGAGCATCTCATCTAGACCTTCCCTATTCCTCTGTAGGGACGTTGGATGCAACATCCCTACCTATTTACTGACCTGGAGAAGTTAGGGGTGAATTCCCTGGTCCTGAAAAGACTCTTAAAGTCTGTTCTACATTTTTAGGTTTTGGAAGATTTTTACCTTCTTGCTGATATTCTTCAACCAATAAGTCTAATACTTCACGAGCATTTTCTAATGCTTCCATATAAGAACGTCCGTGAGTATGAAATTTTTGAGAGGGGAATTCTGGCAAGTGAATGAGATAACAGTTATCTTCCTCAGACCATAAAGTCATAATGGTATAAGGTAATTTCACTCTTCTGAGTCCTGATGTTCAATTATTTTTAACATTTCCAATTTATGACTAACCTCTTTTGTCATGTAGGTTTTAATCTTATCTTCATCCTTACCCGTAATAGTAATGGGTTCATTTTTAAGTAAAGGATGAACCAACCTAGTATGAATACCCTTGGTCGAATGATGGATAAATCCAGCTTTTTGCAGTATATCTTTTAGTTCTCTAATTTTTTTTTGCATGGATCGGAGTCTATATAGTAAACAAAATATCTTTTTTAGGAGTTCCATATTCAGGACTTACCCACGGAGATGAAAATCTGCACCATCTGTAAGGGTTAACCGCCGTCAACCCCTACTAAACATAGTGATTCTGAGTAATTCCTGATATTACAGCGCTTTTGAGATTGATCAACCACATCGTCACAACCAAAACCTTGTAGGGACCTTCCATGGAACTTCCCTAATATGGTCTACTAAAATGAGAACCGCTGTAAAGAGTCAGGACTTAGGCAAATTCCTAGATATTACTCTATCTGTAGAGAGTTAATAACCATTACGCCCTAACAGATATAATATCTCTGCCCAAGTCCTGAGAACGAGAATAGACTTTCAATCAAATGATTTGAGGAAAGAATTATCCACAGGACTTAGACACGCCTCGTAAATAAGACCCTATCTGTAGAGGGAGTAATGACATTACCCCCTACCACACACATAGTATTTCCGAGCAAGTCCTATTAAATAGACATTCCACCCGCTTTTACACGACTAACATTTACCAAAGCCTCCACTAAACTACGAACTGCAGCTATCATCGCCACTTCATTATTCAGGCGGTTAATAGCAGAACCCACACCAACCCCAGCCGCACCAGCAGCAATAGCTAATGGAGCAGTAACATTAGAAATACCAGAAGCACACAATACAGGTATATCTACAGCCCGAGAAATCTCATAAGCTGCCGCTAAAGTAGGGGCAGCTTTTTCAATTAAACCCAATGTTCCAGGGTGGGTAGGTTGAGCAATAACAGCCCCCTCAGTTTGAATAATATCAGCACCCGCTTTTACTAACTCAGTAGCTAGTTGTACTTGGCGATCTAGTTCCAAAAGATGGGGAACAGTCACAGAAAGAGTAATATTAGGTAACAGAGCGCGAGTTTCTTGAGTTAACAGCAAAACTTCTTCTGCCTCAAAGCGCATTCCTTGAGCGTAAAATGCCTCATAGTTACCAATTTCAATTAAGTCAGCACCTGCTTGTACTGCAGGCACAAATTTAGCAGGTTCAATAGCAGAGACACAGATGGGCAAATCAGTTAAACTGCGTGCCATCTCTACTAAACTAGGGTCGGCAGCAATATCAAGGAAGGTTGCTCCACCTAAAGTGGCAGCTTTAACCGTTGCTGCGACTCTATCTTGATCAAAATTGGTCAAGCCACTAATTACTTTGAGAGCTTGGCCATTTTTTAATGCAGTCTGTAATCTAGATCCAGTTATCATTGAGTCTAACCCCTTAACCGATAATTTTCTCTACATCATTGTGCCACGGATATATGGCACTACGACAAGTCAAAAATTAAAAATTAAAAGTTAATCAGCTAGGGATTAGGGAAATGTCTATCCAAAATCAAAGAAATGATAACCTTATAGAGGTTTATATACAGGGCCCCGACTTTGTGATCACAAGCCCGTAAATTATCAATGACTTCTCTCTATTTCCTCTTTTTTTATGAACAATCAACAATTTTCAGTAATCCCTGATACTTCTAACTATTGGCTAAAAAATGCTCATGTACCTGTGTGTCTTATAGAAAGCGAGTTAGACATATCAAGTCAAACGAGGGAAGGTCTGTCTTTAGTAGATATAGAAATTAAAGAGGGAGTCATTAAACAAATTGTCCAGTCCAATGGTGAGTTGCCTTCTCTGAACAATGGGGACATTCCTAGAGTTGACCTCAAAGGTGCTATGGTGTGGCCATGTTTTGTAGATATGCATACCCATTTAGATAAAGGCCATATTTGGGAGCGATCGCCTAACCTAGATGGTAGTTTTAATGGGGCTTTAGATGCTGGAGCTAGGGATGGGGAAAAATATTGGAATGCTGAAGATATTTATCGTCGGATGGAATTTGGTCTTAAATGCAGTTATGCTCATGGCACAAAAGCTATTCGGACTCATATTGACTGTTTTGGAGAACAGGCAAATATTAGTTTGGAAGTATTTCAAACATTACAAAAACAGTGGGAAGATAGATTAATATTACAACTTGTTTCTTTAGTTGGTGGGGATTATTATTTGACTCAAGCTGGAGAAAAATTAGCTAATCAAGTTGCTGATGTTGGCGGCATATTAGGAGGGGTTCCATTTATGAGTTCAGATGTAGATAATCAATTAGATAGATTATTTAGTTTGGCGAAAGAACGTCAATTAGATTTAGACTTACATACTGATGAAAATGGAGATCCTAATTCTCGGGTTTTACACAAGGTTGCTGAGAAGGCAATTAGTTATCAATTTCCTGGGAAAATTATCTGCGGACATTGTTGTAGTTTAGCTGTACAAACTCCTGAAAAAATAACAGAAACTCTTAAGTTAGTTAAGGAAGCTGGTATTAGCATTGTTAGTCTGCCAATGTGTAATCTTTATCTCCAAAATAGGCAAGATAATTATACTCCTAGATGGCGGGGTGTAACTTTATTACATGAACTGAAACAACAGGGGATTTCTGTTGCTATTGCTAGTGATAATTGTCGCGACCCCTTTTTTGGATTTGGGGACCATGATGTTTTAGAAGTGTTTAATATGTCAGTAAGAATTGCTCATTTAGATATGCCTTATGGGGATTGGCCTTGTGCTGTTAGTAAGACTCCTGCTGATTTAATTGGTTTGCCAAATGTGGGGAGGATTAGAGTTGGATTACCGGGGGATTTAATTCTTTTTAAAGGTAGGAATTTTAGTGAACTTTTATCACGGTCTCAACATGATAGAGTGGTCTTAAGAAATGGTCTAGTTATTGATACAAATTTACCTGATTATTGTGAATTAGATAGCTTATTTTAGGGTAACTATTCAGCTATCAGCTAGAAGGAAGAATAGGAAGAATTAAAAGTCTGACACCCAAAAGAGCATCAGCTTTACTTAGTAATTTAGGCCCACCATTACCAAGGAGAAGTTCTGGAGCTGACTGCTAATCTTTCTCCAGATTTAATGGCTTTTTATGTATCTGTTCTTTTTGAGAGATTCAATTAGGCGATCGCCACTTTTTTCCACAACACTATTCACCAAAAATATCTGAACATATTCAAGAATACTTTTATTAGAGTATCTAGGCATATCGCTCATCCTGATTAAAATTGGCAACTAGTCGGTTTCAGTATCCAAACCCAAAAATTGAGGCTGTTTGTCTGTCAACATCACAGCAAAATAACTCATTAAGGTTGTTTTTCCTGAACCAGGCGCACCTAATATGACAAATTTTTGTGTAGCGTCTAGAGTCCATAAGTCGGAAGCGAGAAACTTTCTGTCATAACTATTGGCCAATAGTTTTTCTTCTAGTTCCTGACTTTCTCTTTAGCTAACCGTTTAAAATAATTTTCTTGATTCACTACCGAATTTAATACAAGTATCAGTTTTTTGAAAATAAGCATTAACAAATATTCCTATCCGCCCCTAGAGATGGCGCACCTAATATGACAAATTTTAGCGATCGCTCTTGAGTCCATAAGCATTAACAAATATTCCTATCCACCCCTAGAGATGGCGCACCTAATATGACAAATTTTAGCGATCGCTCTTGAGTCCATAAGTCGGAAGCGAGAAACTTTCTGTCATAACTATTGGCCAATAGTTTTTCTTCTAGTTCCTGACTTTCTCTTTAGCTAACCGTTTAAAATAATTTTCTTGATTCACTACCCAATTTAATATAAGTATCAGTTTTTTGAAAATAAGCATTAACAAATATTCCTATCCACCCCTAGAGATGGCGCACCTAATATGACAAATTTTAGCGATCGCTCTTGAGTCCATAAGTTGGAAGCGAGAAACTTTCTGTCAGAACTATTGACCAATAGTTTTTCTTCTAGTTCCTAACTTTCTCTTTAGCTAACCGTTTAAAATAATTTTCTTGATTCACTACCCAATTTAATATAAGTATCAGTTTTTTGAAAATAAGCATTAACAAATATTCCTATCCACCCCTAGAGATGGCGCACCTAATATGACAAATTTTAGCGATCGCTTTTGAGTCCATAAGTCGGGAGGGAGAAACTTTCTGCCATAACTATTGGCCAATAGTTTTTCTTCTAGTTCCTGACTTTCTCTTTAGCTAACCGTTTACAATAATTTTCTTGATTCACTGCCGAATTTAATATAAGTATCAGTTCTACCCCTAGAGATGGCGCACCTAGAAAAGCGCTGTAAAATAATTTTCTTGATTCACCACCGAATTTCATATAAGTATCAGTTTTTTGAAAATAAGCATTAACAAATATTCCTATCTACCCCTAGAGATGGCGCGCCTAATATGACAAATTTTAGCCTAGCGTCTAGAGTCCATAAGTCGGAAGCGAGAAACTTTCTGTCATAACTATTGACCAATAGTTTTTCTTCTAGTTCCTGACTTTCTCTTTAGCTAACCGTTTAAAATAATTTTCTTGATTCACTACCGAATTTAATACAAGTATCAGTTTTTTGAAAATAAGCATTAACAAATATTCCTATCCGCCCCTAGAGATGGCGCACCTAATATGACAAATTTTAGCCTAGCGTCTAGAGTCCATAAGTCGGAAGCAAGAAACTTTCTGTCATAACTATTGGCCAATAGTTTTTCTTCTAGTTCCTGACTTTCTCTTTAGCTAAACGTTTACAGCAGTTTTCATGTCGGTAGACCACAGTAGGGACCTTGCATGCAAGGTCCCTACAAGGTTTTGATTATGGCGATGTAGTTCATCAATTTGAAAAGCACTGTCAAATAATTTTCTTGATTCACCACCGAATTTTATATAAGTATCAGTTTTTTTGAAAATAAGCATTAACAAATATTCCTATCTACCCCTAGAGATGGCGCGCCTAATATGACAAATTTTCGCGTAGCGTCTAGAGTCCATAAGTCGGAAGTATGCACCATTCCCTGACATAAGAGCGGGGAATGTTTTTTTCTACCGAGAACTTTGTACTGTCCAGCTTGTGAAGTTAAAGTTTGAAATTGTTCCTACTGTTCGGGAGTCAGAATATTTTTAATTTCAGCTTTGGTTTGTGCCTTAATTTCTTCCCACTGAGTTTTTTCTTCAGGAGTCAGATTCAAATTTTCAAGTTGGGCAACAACTCTCTGACGAAATTGTTCAAGTTGTTCTTCAGGTAAAATATTTGCTAGGTGTTGACGTAATGACTGTATAATTTGGCGCATTTGAGTTTTTTGCTCTTTAGAAAGATTTAACTGCTTAATTGCTTCTAGTTTTCCTTGACCTTGTGAAATTAAAGTGGGGAAATGCTCCTGTTGTTCAGAAGTGAGAATATTTTTAATTTCAGCTTTGGTTTGTGCCCTAACTTCTTCCCACTGAGTTTTTTGTTGGGGAGTCAAATGCAAATTTTCAGGTTGGGCAAGAACTCTAAAAGGATTAGCAAAAATAATGATGGCAATTATGCCAAGAAATAGAG
The DNA here is from genome assembly GCA_023356605.1 of Trichodesmium sp. MAG_R02. Taxonomy (GTDB): domain Bacteria; phylum Cyanobacteriota; class Cyanobacteriia; order Cyanobacteriales; family Microcoleaceae; genus Trichodesmium. The sequence continues at coordinate 6,376 of JAKQYE010000120.1, forward strand.
CTAAAGAAAGACGTTTCATAGTGTTTATTCCCAATTAATTTTCTTGATGGAGTTTTTTGTTTACTTATATCCTACAAGTCCCTACTCTCAAATAACCTGAGTTTAAAGTCCTAAATTTTTCTAGGACTTTAGTCCTGAAATAGACATCTCTAGAAAAGATGAAGCAGGCAGAAATCATTGACGATTTCTGCCCGATAATTGATGTTATTTTTGATATTGGAGATGTCTAACTATCAAGACAGACTTGAGGAGGCATACTTTGATTTTTCCTACTTTATACAGGATATTTCTGGCAAATGATGTACAAAGTAAATAGGGAAAATTTTGTAGTGCGGGCATCTTGGCCGTGAGGGTATACCTCGTGAGAAACGAGAAGCGTTGTAACTTTTAAATTTTATTTTGTTGATTGAGGAACCTGCTGTAGTTGTTCTTCTGTTAAAATATCTACCATGTGTTGGGGTGATGACCGCATACTCAGACCATTCCCCATTTATTCTAGTTAAACAATTTGGAAACTATCAGATGTCAATGCACCTTGATGTCTGATTCTAAGTATATCATCACCTAAGTTAATAGTAGATAAAAAGCGATTATCCATACCATCTATAAATGATAATGTAGGTAATGCAACAGTAGAAACCTGATCAAAGGCTTGTTCTGTGGTCACACCAAAATCTGCTGATAACTGTAGGATATCCTCCCCAACAACAAAGTCTGTAACGAAGTCAACTTCACTCCCAGTGTTGAAGACAAAAGTATCTTCTCCATCACCACCGCGAAGTCGGTCTCTTCCCGAGCCACCTGTTAAGAAATCATTATTATCACCACCAAAGAGTCTATCATTTCCTGCATCTCCAGTTAATATATCGTTTCCTGCATTACCAACTATGAAATCGTTTTCTGCTGTACCAGTTAGATTATCATCTTCTTCAGTACCTGGTATTTGATTGAGGAAATTAGCAAGTAGGCTACCATCTCCTGGAATGGCTTCTATTTCTTCGGGGCTTAAGTTGGAAAAGAGTTGTGTTCGAAATATAGGTCTCATAATTAATTTCTCTTCATTTTGTGTGTACTGAAATCTATCCTACAAGTTGCTCCTCTCAAATAACTAGAGAAAAAAGTCCTAAATTTTTCTAGGACTTTAGTCCTACAACTGAAGGATGAGTCAGAACTCAGGACTCAGGAGGGAAGAGGAACAAGCTTTAAAGCAACCAATAAACCCGGTTTATTGCAGCGATATTATTGTTCAAACCACGAAATTTTGTTCATAAACCCGGTTGATGGGTGGTTTTCTTACAGCGGTTTTCATTTTAGTAGACTAAAGTAGGGAGGTTTCATGGAACCTCCCTACAAGGTTTTGGTTGTGACGATGTGGTTTATAGATATCAAAAGTGCTGTATAACACTCCGCCCACAAGCGAATTGAAGATTATGCTAAAATCATGCCTAAATAAATTCTCAATAGACTTATGATTATGTTCCCAAAAATAGCTAAACATCCTATTCGTTTTTTACTCTACTTAGAATGGATTTTATTGGGAATCATTGCTCTCAGTCAAATTCTAAAATTCCCTTTATATGGTCGTCGACCAATACATTTTTTGCCTGTAGCAGAAGTATCAAATCTACTCTATATCAATCTTTTTCTCCTGATAGTATTTAGCATCATGGGAATATTTTTACCGATTAATAAATCCCGTTACTATAAAGTTATTTACACTACTGTGGAAGTTATTTTAATAATTATTATAACGTTCTTGAGTGGTCTAAATTTATCTCCAATTTTATGTCTGATTTTAGTAATTCGGGATTGTTTTATTTTTGCTGATAAGCCAAATATAATTATCAATATATTTGTTTTTTATGTATTTATACTTATTCAAATTCAAAGATTACAAACACTGCCTAGAATACCATTATTTGCTAGAGAAAGATTGATGTTATTTCTATTAACATCAATAATTATGTTTGGATTATTAATAATTTTTCTCCAGTTATTAGTCAAAGCAGTAATTTCAGAACGAAAAAGTCGAGAAGAACTAGCAATTGCTAATGAAAAACTACAACAATATGCCCGAAAAATAGAAAACATTGTTGTTTTAGAAGAACGAAATAGAATTGCCAGAGAAATTCACGATTCTTTAGGGCATTATTTAACTGTTTTAAATGTTAGTTTAGAGGCAGCTTGGAAACTGAGAAAGTCAGAACCTGAAGCATCAATAGAATTTCTAGCTTCGGCTAAAGAATTAGGTTCAAAAGCTTTAAATGAAGTACGTCAGTCAGTAGCAGCTTTACGGGATAATTGGTGGCTAAATCAATCTTTAGAATCAGCTATTGCTAATTTAATAGGGGACTTTTATAAGTCTACTGGTATTTTACCTACCAGCAATATAAGTATCAATTATTCTCTGAATCAAGAAGTCAAAATTGTTATTTATCGTATAGTACAAGAGGCATTAACTAATATTTATAAATATGCCTCAGCAACTACGGTAGAAATTCAGATTTTTACTACTACAAATTTACATCTAATTGTTCAAGATAATGGCAAAGGATTTAACTTAAAACAAAATACTACTGGATTTGGTTTACAGGGGATGCGAGAACGCACTTTAGTATTAGGAGGTGAATTGGAAATTTTGACTGATCCTGGTATAGGATGTAAAATAGTTGCTAATTTTCCCTCCTTTAGGGAATAAGGAATAAAAAAGATAGGTGTGCCTCATTAGTATTAAAAACCCTATATAATATCAGGGTTAACTCATCTTAAAAATCATTGACAAATAGTATCTTTTCTGATTTTATTGACCTGAAAGGTTTTGAGATTAATTTAGTAAGGAAAATATATTCCAATTGTTAAGCAAGAAAAACGAGAAGATGAAAATTCTATGATATTTATAATTCCTTTAAAAGCTTGTGTTGCAAGCAGATCATAAAAATATTGATTTGTCAATAAAGTTTTAGATGAGCTTGCTCTGTATATTATATAAAATATGCTAATGTTTTCTACCAAAAATTGATAGGAAGATAGGTTGATTTTTAAGTAGGACAATTTTTTGTATTTCATAAGTACTTATGCAAAATTAATTATACATTAGTGTTTATGCAAAATTAATTGTGCATTTTATTATAAATCTAGAATATTATCCATAAATTATCAATTTTTTCTTGCTATTCCCTGTTCCCTATTCTCTATTCCCTATTAATTATGATTAAAGTGTTATTAGTTGATGATGAAAATTTAATCCGCCGTGGATTAAAGGCTTTATTAAAGTTAGAAAATAATTTAGAAATAGTGGGAGAAGCAGAAAATGGAGAAACCGCAATAAATCAAATCGAAAATCTACAACCAGATGTAATTTTAATGGATGTACGAATGCCAATTATGGATGGAGTAGCTGCTACTAAAGAAATTTGTCAGCGCTTTCCCAAAATAAAAGTGTTAATTTTAACTACATTTGATGATGATGAATATGTCACTCGAGCATTGAGATATGGGGCAGCAGGATACTTATTAAAAGACACACCTTCAGAAGAATTAGCTCAGGCAATTGAATCTGTATATAAGGGCTATACACAATTAGGACCAGGTATAGGTAAAAAAGTGATTTCTCAAATGTCAATTCCTGTTAATAACCCTCCCCAAAATTGGCAAAATTTAACACCAAGAGAACAAGAAATTTTACAGTTAATTGCGAATGGTGCCAATAACCGAGAAATAGCTCGAACTCTCTATATTTCTGAGAAGACTGTTAAAAATCATATTACTAATATTCTCCGGACGTTAAATTTGCGAGATCGTACTCAAGCTGCTATTTTGGCCTATCCAATTTTTACTCGGCAAAGTCAATAGTGTTGCTCAAAAATTTGTGGCTCCAAGCAATTTGTTCTACTGTAGTTAGACTTGGATAAAAACTGCTATAATTCTTTAACTGAACCTTTCTATTTACAATCATTAGAGATGGATAAGAAGCTGTTGGGAGAAGAACATCCTTCTGTTGCCAAGACCCTTGGCAATTTGGCATCACTTTACGATGATCAAGGAAGGAATAAAGAAGCTGAACCTTTGTATTTACAAGCATTAGAGATGAAAAAGAAGCTGTTGGGATATGAACATCCTTGCTGTTTCCACTAGTCTTAACAATTTGGCAAAACTTTATTATAATCAAGTGAAGATATGAAAAAGCTGAACCTTTGTATTTATAGACATTAGAGATGGATAAGAAGCTGCTGGGAGATGAACATCCCTATACTCAATAAACTCAGAAAAACTATCAGAGTTGGAAGCGAGAAACTTTCTGCCAAAACTATTGGCCAATAGTTTTTCTTCTAGTTCCTGACTTTCTCAGGACTTACGCAGTGCCGCCATATATAGTGCATTTTTGACAATAAATTCAGATATTTACACGACAAGTAGTGCCTTTACGTAAGTCCTGTTTCTCTGAAAAATAAATCTCGTTCACAACCCCCTCTTGTTGAGACATCTTCTAGCACATCTGGCATCACAAAAATATTAGCTAATTTCTCTGACTTTTCTATTTCTTGCCCAGGCAAAGGATAGCCAGCAAACTTTACATCATCAAACCAATTAGCTAACCGTTTACAATAATTTTCTTGATTCACTGCCGAATTTAATATAAGTATCAGTTTTTTTGAAAATAAGCATTAACAAATATTCCTATCTACCCTTAGAGATGGCGCACCTAATATGACAAATTTTAGCGATCGCTCTTGAGTCCATAAGTCGGAAGGGAGAAACTTTCTGCCAGAACTATTGACCAATAGTTTTTCTTCTAGTTCCTGACTTTCTCTGAAAAATAAATCCCGTTCACAACCCCTTTTTGAAAATAAGCATTAACAAATATTCCTATCCGCCCCTAGAGATGGCGCACCTAATATGACAAATTTTAGCGATCGCTCTTGAGTCCATAAGTCGGAAGGGAGAAACTTTCTGTCATAACTATTTGCCAATAGTTTTTCTTCTAGTTCCTGACTTTCTCTGAAAAATAAATCCCGTTCACAACCCCTTTTTGAAAATAAGCATTAATAAATATTCCTATCCGCCCCTAGAGATGGCGCACCTAATATGACAAATTTTAGCGATCGCTCTTGAGTCCATAAGTCGGAAGGGAGAAACTTTCTCTCAGAACTATTGACCAATAGTTTTTCTTCTAGTTCCTGACTTTCTCTTTAGCTAACCGTTTAAAATAATTTTCTTGATTCACTACCGAATTTAATACAAGTATCAGTTTTTTGAAAATAAGCATTAACAAATATTCCTGTCTACTCCTAGAGATGGCGCACCTAATATGACAAATTTTAGCGATCGCTCTTGAGTCCATAAGTCGGAAGCAAGAAACTTTCTGTCAGAACTATTGGCCAATAGTTTTTCTTCTAGTTCCTGACTTTCTCTTTAGCTAACCGTTTAAAATAATTTTCTTGATTCACCACCGAATTTAATATAAGTATCAGTTTTTTGAAAATAAGCATTAACAAATATTCCTATCTACTCCTAGAGATGGCGCACCTAATATGAGAAATTTTAGCGATCGCTCTTGAGTCCATAAGTCGGGAGGGAGAAACTTTCTGCCAGAAGTATTGGCCAATAGTTTTTCTTCTAGTTCCTGACTTTCTCTTTAGCTAACCGTTTAAAATAATTTTCTTGATTCACTACCGAATTTAATACAAGTATCAGTTTTTTGAAAATAAGCATTAACAAATATTCCTATCCGCCCCTAGAGATGGCGCACCTAATATGACAAATTTTAGCGATCGCTCTTGAGTCCATAAGTCGGAAGCGAGAAACTTTCTCTCAGAACTATTGACCAATAGTTTTTCTTCTAGTTCCTGACTTTCTCTTTAGCTAACCGTTTACAGCAGTTTTCATGTCGGTAGACCACAGTAGGGACGCCCTTATGCAACCTCCCTACAAGGTTTTGATTATGGCGATGTAGTTCATCAATTTGAAAAGCGCTGTCAAATAATTTTCTTGATTCACCACCGAATTTCATATAAGTATCAGTTTTTTGAAAATAAGCATTAACAAATATTCCTATCTACCCCTAGAGATGGCGCGCCTAATATGACGAATTTTAGCGATCGCTTTTGAGTCCATAAGTCGGAAGGGAGAAACTTTCTCTCAGAACTATTGACCAATAGTTTTTCTTCTAGTTCCTGACTTTCTCTTTAGCTAACCGTTTAAAATAATTTTCTTGATTCACTACCGAATTTAATACAAGTATCAGTTTTTTGAAAATAAGCATTAACAAATATTCCTATCCGCCCCTAGAGATGGCGCACCTAATATGACAAATTTTAGCGATCGCTCTTGAGTCCATAAGTCGGAAGTGAGAAACTTTCTGTCATAACTATTGGCCAATAGTTTTTATTCTAGTTCCTGACTTTCTCTTTAGCTAACCGTTTAAAATAATTTTCTTGATTCACTACCGAATTTAATACAAGTATCAGTTTTTTGAAAATAAGCATTAACAAAATATGACAAATTTTAGCGATCGCTTTTGAGTCCATAAGTCGGAAGCGAGAAACTTTCTGTCATAACTATTGGCCAATAGTTTTTCTTCTAGTTCCTAACTTTCTCTTTAGCTAACCGTTTAAAATAATTTTCTTGATTCACTACCGAATTTAATATAAGTATCAGTTTTTTTTGAAAATAAGCATTAACAAATATTCCTATCTACCCCTAGAGATGGCGCACCTAATATGACAAATTTTAGCGATCGCTCTTGAGTCCATAAGTCGGAAGGGAGAAACTTTCTCTCAGAACTATTGACCAATAGTTTTTCTTCTAGTTCCTGACTTTCTCTTTAGCTAACCGTTTACAGCAGTTTTCATGTCGGTAGACCACAGTAGGGACGCCCTTATGCAACCTCCCTACAAGGTTTTGATTATGGCGATGTAGTTCATCAATTTGAAAAGCGCTGTCAAATAATTTTCTTGATTCACCACCGAATTTAATATAAGTATCAGTTTTTTGAAAATAAGCATTAACAAATATTCCTATCTACCCCTAGAGATGGCGCGCCTAATATGACGAATTTTAGCGATCGCTCTTGAGTCCATAAGTCGGGAGGGAGAAACTTTCTGCCATAACTATTGGCCAATAGTTTTTCTTCTAGTTCCTGACTTTCTCTTTAGCTAACCGTTTACAGCAGTTTTCATGTCGGTAGACCACAGTAGGGACCTTGCATGCAAGGTCCCTACAAGGTTTTGATTATGGCGATGTAGTTCATCAATTTGAAAAGCGCTGTCAAATAATTTTCTTGATTCACCACCGAATTTAATATAAGTATCAGTTTTTTTGAAAATAAGCATTAACAAATATTCCTATCCACCCCTAGAGATGGCGCACCTAATATGACAAATTTTAGCCTAGCGTCTAGAGTCCATAAGTCGGAAGGGAGAAACTTTCTCTCAGAACTATTGACCAATAGTTTTTCTTCTAGTTCCTGACTTTCTCTTTAGCTAACCGTTTAAAATAATTTTCTTGATTCACTACCGAATTTAATATAAGTATCAGTTTTTTTTGAAAATAAGCATTAACAAATATTCCTGTCTACTCCTAGAGATGGCGCACCTAATATGACAAATTTTAGCGATCGCTCTTGAGTCCATAAGTCGGAAGGGAGAAACTTTCTGCCATAACTATTGGCCAATAGTTTTTCTTCTAGTTCCTAACTTTCTCTTTAGCTAACCGTTTAAAATAATTTTCTTGATTCACTACCGAATTTAATATAAGTATCAGTTTTTTTTGAAAATAAGCATTAACAAATATTCCTATCCACCCCTAGAGATGGCGCACCTAATATGACAAATTTTCGTGTAGCGTCTAGAGTCCATAAGTCGGAAGGGAGAAACTTTCTCTCAGAACTATTGACCAATAGTTTTTCTTCTAGTTCCTGACTTTCTCTTTAGCTAACCGTTTAAAATAATTTTCTTGATTCACTACCGAATTTAATATAAGTATCAGTTTTTTTTGAAAATAAGCATTAACAAATATTCCTGTCTACTCCTAGAGATGGCGCACCTAATATGACAAATTTTAGCGATCGCTCTTGAGTCCATAAGTCGGAAGCAAGAAACTTTCTGTCATAACTATTGGCCAATAGTTTTTCTTCTAGTTCCTGACTTTCTCTTTAGCTAACCGTTTAAAATAATTTTCTTGATTCACTACCGAATTTAATATAAGTATCAGTTTTTTTGAAAATAAGCATTAACAAATATTCCTATCCACCCCTAGAGATGGCGCACCTAATATGACAAATTTTAGCGATCGCTTTTGAGTCCATAAGTCGGAAGCGAGAAACTTTCTGTCATAACTATTGACCAATAGTTTTTCTTCTAGTTCCTGACTTTCTCTTTAGCTAACCGTTTACAATAATTTTCTTGATTCACTGCCGAATTTAATATAAGTATCAGTTCTACCCCTAGAGATGGCGCACCTAATATGACGAATTTTCGCGATCGCTCTTGAGTCCATAAGTCGGAAGGGAGAAACTTTCTGCCAGAAGTATTGGCCAATAGTTTTTCTTCTAGTTCCTGACTTTCTCTGAAAAATAAATCCCGTTAACAACCCCCTCTTGTTGAGACATCTTCTAGCACATCTGGCATCACAAAAATATTAGCTAATTTCTCTGACTTTTCTATTTCTTTCCCCGGCAAAGGATAGCCAGCAAACTTTACATCATCAAACTAATTAGCTAACCGTTTAAAATAATTTTCTTGATTCACTACCGAATTTAATATAAGTATCAGTTTTTTGAAAATAAGCATTAATAAATATTCCTATTTACCCCTGGAGATATTGTTGATTTAGTGGAACTTTTTTAGTTTCTAATTCCTGTTGAAAGATAGTAATTAAAATCTGAATATCTAGCTTACCTTGATTAGTTAATAGTTTTTATAATTCCGTCAAAACACCAGAAATATTAAAATATTGCTTCAGGAAATTTTGAATGGCATTCCATCCATCTGGTTTAGCAAAATAAAATCAAGATTCTTGGGGAGAAAGTTTTTTTTCCATTCTCTAATAGCTATTTCTCCACATTTAATTACCTTTTCTATATCGGTTTTATTGAGAGATTGAATTAGGCGATTACTACCTTTTTCCACAACAGTATCCACCAAAGACTTTGCTCTTTGCTATTGTTGAGAATGCCAAACCAGAGAAACTAGCATCCACAATTTTATCTTTAATTAAGTATAATTACTCCCTAAATTATCGGTTTTGTACCTATTAAAAATATTCTTAACTAATTCTTAACTATTGTGTCAATCAGTCAAAAAATATGTCAAGTCAATACAGAAAAAGTTCTCATTGTGTATTTTATATCCAAGAATACACCTACTTTGTCACAGTTTACCCAATGGTAGAACGGTTGACCAAGATAGGAGGTAATCTATTAGTCAAAAACGACTGTATTCTACTTGACAATAGAAGGGAAAAAAACTATCTGCATTTACTAATTAATTGACGCCCAAAAAACAGTCTTTCATCTGTTCCATTAGATATTAACAGACAAAAAAAAGAGATAGAACCACCTTTAATCTCCCTTGTGAGGCGATCCCTTGACAACCATTTATTTAGAATCAATAATTGCTATAATATACTTTCAAGAATTCTCTTTTTGGGTATTATACTTTATGGCCAAACAACCTAGGCAGACTTTATTAGCTGTACTAAAAATAGCACTCTTATCTACTTCATTGCCTTTAATAGCAACAATTTTTTATCCAGTATATCCAGGCACTAAGCAAGTTAATAGTCTAGTATTTGCTCACAAAAATGTTAAGTCTAACCCTCAAACTACTGTTAACCTTGTGCAAAACAACATAAGTTTACCCACAGAACAAACAACACAGGACAATTCAAAAATTGAGTCAGAAGAACCTGAGTCAAATTGGATAGAAAAGGAAAAATCAAAAATTCAAGAGTTTTTGATAGAAGAACTAAGGTGGCTAATTTTAATATCTATACTGATGGGTTTGTATTTGATAGTTTTCATATTTCACCCCCGATGGTTATTGATGTTACCTACAGAATTGAAGATACCGAAAACACCCATAACTCCACAAATTAAACTATTTGGTGGTATCTTAGGTGTTCTCAAGTATAACCCTAGGGTACTAGATGCTTGGATTCAAAAATATTGGGCGACTTTCGAGAAAAAGTTTCTGGAGATATCTACTATTGACGAGGAAAAAGATTATGTTTCTCTTCCAGTTGAATTAAATGGTATAGAAGTTGATGAACTGACATGGGAAATTTTGAGAAAAGATTATCAAAGAGAGAAGCGAATACGACTTTTAATTTGGGGGGAGGGAGGCTCAGGAAAAACAACTCTTGCTTGTCAAATAGCTAAATGGACAATGAAAAAGCAGCTTCAATCTACTAAAAATTCCCAACATTTGATTTTACCAGTTTTAATTGAGAAAGAAATTGATCATACTGAAGATGACATCGAACCGATAATGGAAACCATTGTGGCGAAAATTCAGGAGTTGATCGATAAGGAACAAATAATTAGAGATGAATTATTAGTTGAACAACTCTTGCGAAAGCGCCGAATTTTATTGATAATAGATCGTTATTCGGAAATGAGTCCAGAAACTCAAGCACACATTAATCCTGATGCTAAAGACTTTCCGGCGAATGCTTTAATTGTTGTTTCCAGAATAGAGGAAGATTTCTGGAGTCTTGATACCAAAATTAAGACTCTCCGGTTTGATGGTGAAAAGTTGGTTTACTTTATCAAGGAGTATCTGAAGAAGCACGGTAAGTGGCATTTGTTTGAGGCGGACCAAGAAGATTTTTTGCGCGAGTGCGCTCAAATTGAAGGCATTTTTGGGAAGCAGAAGACTGTTACTCCTTTGTTGGCAAGGTTTTATGTTGAGAAGATGATTAATAGTAAGGAGAATAATTTGACGTTGGAGGGTTCTCTCGACAATATTCCTGATCTAATGCTTAACTATTTACAAAAGTTGAATGGCAAAGGTGAAATAGAGACTAGGAGTCTATATCCTACAGTTACGGAGGATGCTCAACTAATTGCTTGGAAATGTGTGGAGAAAAATTATAGACCATCCTATACAGAACGGGAAAAAGTGGTTGAAGCTTTTGAGGGTTTAGGGAGAAATGATGGAACATTATGTCTTGAGTATTTTGAGAAACAATTGAAAATCGTTCATTCTATTGGATATGGTGAAATACAAGACAGAAATCAAATTCGTTTTACCGTCGAACCGTTGGCAGAATATCTGGCTGCACTATATTTGGTACGGGAGAATAAGGATGATGAGGAAAAGTGGCAGGAGTTCCTGGCAAAAGTGGAGGATAAGTTGGGTCACGAAGAAATTCAGGGCTTTTTGTTGGCGGTTAGAGACTGCTGTTTGGTAAAAGGAGGGGAGGTTCAAGTACCTAGTTTTGTAGCAGATGAAATTGGGAAACTAACAAATAGTTATTAACGGCTTAATTGATAAACTACATCCCTATCACCAAAACCTTGTAGGAGGTTGCATATAGGGACGTTGCATAAGGGTGTCTCTACTGTGCTCTACCGATATGAAAACTACTGTAATGTTAGGACATTCTCACCCCTCTCAATTTTAGTCAAAGCAAGAATTTAATTTCTGAGTTCTGAGTTCAGCTATATTTACCAGTTTGCCTAAGTCCTGTATTTATTATTGATGGTTCTCATTTGGGGATGGTTTATCTACAACCAAAGACCACAGCACGTCAATATATCTGCCAATATATTCTGAATCTTGATGTTGTTCCATCCATTGAATGATTGTGGGGAGGATATCATGGGATTTTTTACCCAATTTCTTCAAAGTATTGGCGGCACTCCAATAGTCAGAAAAATCCTTATCCTGAAGCAGTGCCAGTAAAGTGTTAATTAGTTTTTCTGAGTTAATGTTCAATTTGACCAAAACTTCGGCTGCACTCCCACGCACGTCAGAATTCTCATCCTGAAGCAGTGCCAGTAGGGAGTTGATTACTTTTTCTGAGCTATTTTTCAAATTTCCCAAAACCGAGGCTGCATTGCTACGCATATCAGAATTTTCATCCTGAAGCAATGCCAGTAGGAAGTTGATTTCTTTTTCTGAGCTATTTTTCAAATTTCCCAAAGCAAAGGCTGCATGGCGACGCACATTAGAATTCTCATCCTGAAGCATTGCCATTAGGGAGTTGATTACTTTTTCTGAGCTATTTTTCAAATTTCCCAAAGCTTCGGCTGCATGGCGACGCACATCAGAATTCTCATCCTGAAGCATTGCCATTAGGGAGTTGATTACTTTTTCTGAGCTATTTTTCAACATTCCCAAAACTTTGCCTGCATGGCTACGCACATAAGAATTCTCATCCTGAAGCATTGCCAATAGGGAGTTGATTACTTTTTCTGAGCTATTTTTCAAATGTCCCAAAGCCAAGGCTGCACTTAAACCCACATAAGAATTCTCATCCTGAAGCATTGCCAATAGGGAGTTGATTACTTTTTCTGAGCTATTTTTCAAATGTCCCAAAGCCAAGGCTGCACTTAAACCCACATAAGAATTCTCATCCTGA
>JAKQYE010000120.1:19060-19438 GCA_023356605.1 Trichodesmium sp. MAG_R02
AGCATTGCCAATAGGGAGTTGATTACTTTTTCTGAGCTATTTTTCAAATTTCCCAAAGCCAAGGCTGCACTTAAACGCACAGAAAAATTCTCATCCTGAAGCAGTGCCAATAGGGAGTTGATTAATTTTTCTGAGCTATTTTTCAAAGTTATCAAAGTAACAGCTGCACTTAAACGCACAGAAAAATTCTCATCCTGAAGCAGTGCCAGCAATTCCCCAATTACTTCATCATTTTCCCCTAACTCTGCTCGATATTTCAGCAACCTTTCCTTATCAATCAAATCTTCTCGCTGTTTCAACATCTCTAAAACTTGTGCTTCAAAGTCAGTTTCATACAAACTACAAAAAATTTGCTTAACCTTACTACGCACCTCCTCA
>JAKQYE010000121.1 GCA_023356605.1 Trichodesmium sp. MAG_R02
ATGAGCGCCCCTTTTCCATTATGTTTATAGTATCATGTCAAGTCTTTTTAATCAACCACTTTGAGGATATTTTTGAGGGAATTAATTTCAATTTATTCCCTCACTAATCACAGTCAAAAAAACTGGGGAATTTTATTAGTGGGAAAAATCAACTGCTAATCGGGAAAAGTCAGATTTTTACTAGCCAAAATTAACTCAAAAGGAATAGATAAATTAGAAAATTCAAATCGGGAAATATATCACGATATAAAAAATGAAAAAGTCGCCGTTATTGCAGAGAATATTCAAATTACTGAAATCTGATAGGCCAAATTTGTATAAATATGAGCGCCCCTTTTCCATTATGTTTATAGTATCATGTCAAGTCTTTTTAATCAACCACTTTGAGGATATTTTTGAGGGAATTAATTTCAATTTATTCCCTCACTAATCACAGTCAAAAAAACTGGGGAATTTTATTAGTGGGAAAAATCAACTGCTAATCGGGAAAAGTCAGATTTTTACTAGCCAAAATTAACTCAAAAGGAATAGATAAATTAGAAAAGTTAAATCGGGAAATAGGTCACGATATAAAAAATGAAAAAGTCGCCGTTATTGCAGAGAATATTCAAATTACTGAAATCTGATAGGCCAAATTTGTATATATATGAGCACCCCTTTTCCATTATGTTTATAATATCATGTCAAGTTTTTTTTATCAACCACTTTGAGGATATTTTTGATGGAATTAATTTCAATTCATTCCCTCACTAATCACAGTCAAAAAAACTGGGAAATTTTCTAATCGCGAAAAATCAACTCCTAATCGGAAAAAATCAGAATTTTACCAGCCAAAATCAACTCAAAAGGAATAGATAAATTAGAAAAGTTAAATCGGGAAATAGGTCACTAGAGAAAAACTGAAAAAGTCGCCGTTATTGTCGAGAATATTCAAATTACTGAAATCTGATATGCCAAATTTCTATATATATGAGCGCAGCTTTTCCATTGTGTTTATAGTATCATGTCAAGTTTTTTTTATCAACCACTTTGAGGATATTTTTGATGGAATTAATTTCAATTTATTCCCTCACTAATCACAGTCAAAAAAACTGGGGAATTTTATTAGTGGGAAAAATCAACTGCTAATCGGGAAAAGTCAGATTTTTACTAGCCAAAATTAACTCAAAAGGAATAGATAAATTAGAAAAGTTAAATCGGGAAATAGGTCACGATATAAAAAATGAAAAAGTCGCCGTTATTGCAGAGAATATTCAAATTACTGAAATCTGATAGGCCAAATTTGTATATATATGAGCGCCCCTTTTCCATGATGTTTATAGTATCATGTCAAGTCTTTTTAATCAACCACTTTGAGGATATTTTTGGTGGAATTAATTTCAATTTATTCCCTCACTAATCACAGTCAAAAAAACTGGGAAATTTTCTGAGCGGGAAAAATCAACTACTAATCGGGAAAAATCAGAATTTTACTACCCCAAATCAACTCAAAAGGAATAGATAAATTAGAAAAGTTAAATCGAGAAATACATCACGATATAAAAACTGAAAAAGTTGCCGTTATTGCAGAGAATATTCAAATTACTGAAATCTGATAGGCCAAATTTGTATATATATGAGCGCACCTTTTCCATTATGTTTACAGTGTCATGTCAAGTATTTTTTTATCAACCACTTTGAGGATATACTACATTTTGACGTGCGGAATGTAAGTTACTAGTAAGCGATCGCTCCCTACCGTCAAATATCCACTTACATTTAGTGGTAACCGACATTCCGTAGATCTTCATATATCTTTATGTACATTTACATTTTCAAAGAGACTTATAGGAAAAATCTTCATTCTAGAACTCAATATTAATAAACTTTATCAATAACTTATTTTTTATGAAAAAATAAGTTACAATTATTTATAGTAGTGAAAATCAATACCCATAGCTATAAAGCTGTCAGGGATAGCATTTGGGGCGATATATTAATAAAACTTATCGATTTAATGTTAAGAAGTGCGGAATGTGGGTGGTAAAGTTGAAGTGGAACTAAAACTCCCAAAACTCACACCACTGCTGTTAACCCAAAAGGGCAATGACAAAAATTTTTGTTCTTGAAAAATATTAAAGTACTGCTACAGGAGTTTCGATCGCCCTCTGACCTTACCAAAATCAAAAAACAGTTTTCTAGCAAAAAGTAAAAGTATAAGTTTAAGTAATAAAATCTAGATCATGAATAATTTAGTAGTCTAAATTTTCAGTTTCAATAATCAACTAAAATCCAAACTACAAACTAATACTTACCGCTTCTTTTCTATTATCCCCCCACCTAACAAAACATCTCCTTCATACCAAACAGCAGCTTGTCCCGGAGTTATGCCAAAAACTGCTTCTTCAAAGATTAACTTAACTCGAAAACCATCCTGAGGTTTCTCTTCATTAACACCCAAAGGAATAATATTTGCAGCTACAGGCAAACTACGATACCTGACTTGCACCTTTGCCCATATTGACCCATTTGGTGGGGCAATAGAAACCCAGTTAACCAACTTTACGGTAGACTCCATTTTCGCCGCACTATGGCGATCGCCCACTATTACTCGATTCATTGCTGGGTCTAAGTCAATCACATATAGGGGATGAGGGGCAGAAACTCCTAAACCTTTTCTTTGGCCAATAGTATAATGATGGACACCATCATGTTTTCCCAAGACTTGTCCTTCTCGGTTAACTATTTCACCTTGATGGGGAGCAATATATTTATCTAAAAATGCCCCCATTGACCCGCTAGCTTCTACCAGACATAAATCCTGACTTTCTGCCTTATCAGCAGTTTTTAAACCATATTCTGCTGCTATGCGTCGGGTTTCACTCTTTACCATTTCCCCTAGAGGAAACACTGAACCTGCCAATAAATACTGTGTTAAATCATACAGAAAATAAGACTGGTCTTTATTATGGTCGACGGCGCGTTTTAATATATAGCGATCGCTTTGTGAATCATAATCAATTCGTGCGTAGTGTCCTGTGGCAATTTTGTCAATACCTAATTTTTCACGACCATAAGCTAACATAGGACCAAATTTAACAGTCTTATTACATTGGGAGCAAGGTAGTGGAGTAATCCCAGCACTATAACCAGCCACTAAATAATCAACAATATTTACCCGAAATAAGTCGCGAGTATCCACAATATGATGGGGAATACCTAATTGTTCACAAATATAAGCAGCATCAACCATTCCTTCAGAACAACATTGACCTTTTCCTTTCATTAACCAAAGAGTTAAACCCTCGACTTGATATCCTTGATGATGTAATATTGCTGCTGCTGTGGAACTATCAACTCCACCAGACATACCGACTATAATTTTATTCATTGGATTTAAGTTTATACAATTAAAACTATATATATTTATGTAAGCATTTAGCTATCAGCTAAAACTCATAATTTATTGGAGTAAGAAGTAACCATGCTAAATCAATCTTCTGTAAGACTATACTATAAAAAAACAAAAATATCATTATTATCAATTATATTAGGAGGATTTTTAGCCTTAAGCTATCAGACTTTATCCTGGGGAAAAGCCATGAAAACTAAAACCTTAAGCACTAGTCAAAATCAAAGCCAAAATACAATTTTTAATCCCCAAAACAACACATCAAAAAACCAACTACTAATAACCGAATCTTCCAGATATCCAAGACCTGCTGAAAAATCACCACCGTCAATTATAACACCCGCAAATAAACAACAAGAACCAATATTTAATCCCCTCGAACCCAACCCATTTCCCAAATTACAATATGTTGTTTATATTAATTCAAAAAGTCGAATTCTGTTAGGAATTATTCGTAAGCAAATTGAACCAAGAGCAGTATTTCGCTCTTTTAGAAACCAAGAGGTTATTCAAGTAGGAAGCTTTTCTGAGTTATTTTTTGCCTTAGATATGTTAGATTTTTTAGCAGAAAAAGGTATTAATGCTGAACCATGGGAAGTGAACCCTGGTGAAGCATTTGGAAACTCCCTAGAATCTACAACTTTAGCAGCTAGCGTATACCCTCCAGTGAGAGGTTCAATAGCTTATGGACTGAGTAATAGTAAATTCTATTATTTACTAATTCCTGGTAAGTCAAAAGATTTAGCTCTAATTACATATAAATTGGGATTGTTAGGAGTTCCTGACAAAGGAATTAAGATGACAGAAGTACCAGAAAATGTAGCTATAGGACCTTTTAAAAATGAAGAAGCTGCAGAAAAATGGCAACGCTATTTGCTAGATTCAGGGTTCATTAATGTGATCATTTACCATGGTCGTTAGAACCAGGAATAACTTGTTTTTGTGACGGGGATTAGAGCAACTATCTCAAAACATTTACCCTTCAAAGCTATTCCTTATAAAAAACTTATAAAACCGTTTTGTGCTGTTAAGGTATAGGCAAATAGTGGGGTGGGTCGGAGAATAATTGCAAAATCGCGTCTGGGAGAAAAAACGTATTTTTAAATACATTAACTATTGATAATTGAGAGATGTTGAGTTCTCAAAATATTTTTATAGCGGTTTTCAGAAAGATAGAATAGACTTTGTTAAAAAAACCCTTGTAGGAAAGTCCCTATAGTTGTCTATCTAAGTAAAAACTGCTATAATATCTGATATAATATAAAGAAAAATGAACAATATCAAAGAAAAATTTGTAGTTACTGCTGCACAAATGCGACAAATAGAAGAACGCATATTTACTGCTGGAATGCCTGTACCAGCATTAATGGAAAAAGTGGCAGGATTAGTAGCACGAAAAATCTTAGGATCATTAAATCCTAATATTAATCAAATAGGTGTATTAGTAGGTCCTGGTCATAATGGGGGAGATGCTTTAGTCATAGCCAGAGAGTTACATTTTCAAGGAATAGAAATAAGAGTTTATTGTCCTGTTGCAAAACTGAAAGAACTAACAAATTCCCATGCCAAATATATCAAACATTTAGGCATTAATTTTGTCGAAAATATTTCCCTGCTCAAAAATTGTGCCTTACTCATAGATGGTTTATTTGGTTTTGGTTTAGAACGGGAAATATCTGGAGATTTAGCTGAAGTTATCAGTCAAGTTAATAGTTGGCAAAAACAGGTATTTAGTATTGACTTACCTTCCGGAATACATACAGATACAGGGGAAGTTTTAGGAACAGCTATTTGTGCTACCCACACATTTTGCTTAGGTCTATGGAAACAAGCATTTTTACAAGACCAAGCTCTAAAATATATTGGTACATCTGAATTAATTGACTTTGATATTCCCCTAGCAGATATTAAAGAAATTTTAGGAGAATTTCCTACAACTGAGAGAATTACAAAAACATCTGCGATGGAAAATTTACCTCTACCTCGTCCCCCAGCAGCCTATAAATATAAAAATGGTAATTTATTATTAATTGCAGGCTCCCATCGTTATGGTGGTGCAGCAATTTTAACAGGGTTAGGGTCTAGAGCAACCGGTGTGGGAATGTTATCAATTGCAGTACCAGAATCAATTAAACCTATACTAAATAGTCAGTTACCAGAAGCACTAATTATTGGTTGCCCTGAAACAGAAACTGGAGCAATAAAACAATTACCAAAAGATATAGATTTAAATAAATTTGATGCTATTGCTTGTGGACCTGGTTTAACTATAGAACCGAAATCTATAATAGAAAAAGTATTATCTGTAAATTGTCCCCTGGTTTTAGATGCTGATGCTTTAAATATTTGTGGAACTTTAGCCAATAACTCTTTAGTAATTAAACGTCAAGCAACAACAATTATTACTCCCCACTCAGGAGAATTTAAACGTCTATTTCCCCACCTAGCCAATCAACTTAACAATCGAATATTAGCAGCTCAAAAAGCTTCCGAAAATAGCAAACTTGTGGTGGTTTTAAAAGGAGCGAAAACAATTATTGCCAATAGTCAAAAAATATTGATAAATCCAGAAAGTACCCCTGCATTAGCAAGAGGTGGAAGTGGAGATGTACTTACAGGATTAATAGGAGGTTTATTGGCTACTACTTCAACTAAAATTCCACCACTTGAAGCTGTAAAAACAGCAGTTTGGTGGCACGCACAAGCAGCAATATTAGCAGCAAAAAAACGAACAGAGTTAGGAACAGATGCTTTTACCCTAACTCAATACTTAATACCAGCACTAAAAAAAATATGACCTTTGTTCGAGGGAAGTCAGAAATTTCTCTATGACTTCCTTAACTAAACTATATAATGGCCATAATCCAAATCAATTTGTTACAATCAACGAATAAGTATTTTTGCTTGTCTCTGTCCTGTGACTTATCTGATTTACTCCCTATTCCCTTTCAATAAACTATTCTGGAGAAAAATAATCAATGGCAGGTGCTAATCTTAATAATGATTTGTATTTTGTTGAAAAAATGACACCCTGGGACTTTTATAAACATGGTTTTGATCAGGTGCTGATTCACCAAAAAACAAAATATCAGGAAATGTTTATAGTTGAAGGTATCTATGGTAAAGCTTTAATATTAGATGGTAAGTGGCAGTCTTGCACTGCAGATGAATTTCTCTACCATGAAAGTTTAGTACATCCACCTATGATTCTTCATAATTCCCCACGCAAAGTCTTAGTATTAGGAGGATCAGAAGGAGCAACAATACGAGAAGTATTACGCTGGAAAACTGTTGAGCAAGTAGTAATGGTTGACATAGATGGGGAAGTTGTAGAAGCTTGCAAAAAGTACTTGCCTGAAATGCACCAAAATTCTTTTGAAGACCCCCTTGTAGAATTAATAATTAATGATGCTTATAACTTTTTCAAGTCTTCTGATGAAACTTGGGATGTAATTATTTCGGACCTGACAGACCCTATTGAGTCTGGTCCATCTTTTCTTTTATTTACTCAGGAATACTTTCAAGAAATTTCCCAAGTTTTGTCTGCTAATGGCTCATTTATAATACAGGCAGGTTCAATTGCTGTTGCTGAGATGTCTCTTTATATCCGTATAGTTAAAACTTTACAAACTGTATTTAATTATGTTTATCCCCTTGTACCATATTCCGCAAGTTATGGATGTCCCCTAGGGTTTGTTCTTTGTTCTAACCAAAAATTTTCTTCTAGACCAAACCCAGAAAAAGTAGATCTTTTATTGGCAGAGAAAACGACAGGCGGTTTTAAATTTATGGATGGTATTTCTTTATTGGGTATATTCCAAATACCTTTAAATTTACGAGAGGCGATCGCTAGAGAAACTCAGATATATACTTTAAAAGCTTTACCAAACTATCGGTAGCTACTAGTTTTTCAGGGGTCTGCTCACCTCTTGAGACTTACGAGAGAAAGTTTTTGATCACCATTACAGACTAATATAAAACCTCTATTCGGAAAATAGCTCTCCAATTTAATCTTAATAAAAACTTCGTCCAAAAACTCTTGAAATAAAAAGAAGATACTGATCATATTTTCGCAAAAAAACATGATTTGACCAGAAAACAAACCCATTGCTGTAGTGGTATAGCAGAAACTTAGAATAACCAAACTCCTTACTAAATGTTCTTAGCCAGAGTAATAAACTGTTTTTTTTGTAGTTCAGAATTAGTCATCTTTTTCTTTCAAGGTTTGTACTTTTAGTGACAGGAAGCTAGACTATCATTCCAGACAACGCGGACACAACCTTCAGAGCCTTGCTAATCAGTGTTTTTGTCCCAATGTCAGATATATACGGTACTTAAATCTGACCTTCATAGAATGACAAATGAAGATAAAAAGCATGATCACATAACCTGTGGAAAAAAATAAACTAAAAATTCCCCCACTTATGGGAGAGACTTTAAACCGGATTTTTCCGTAACACCATATCTAACTTTTTAACTTCTATAAGTTATATGAAATACAAAAAACTATATTACGATCATATAGCATAACAGAGAACGTAGAATTATGTCAACTCTTGTACAATTTTTTTACTTCAGTAATTAGTCCTAAAAATTTTATGCCTCATTATCAGGTATGGAATAAATCATAGGAAGATAAATTTATAGATACTGTCGCTCTTATTAACTATGACAACTGCTACAGCAACATTTCCAATTGACATAGGAAGCTACAAACCTCTTTCTCTGGACCCCGCAAATCCTATCCTCACAGATGAACAACGACAAACCCTCAAAGCAAATATTCAACTTTGCCGTGATACGATCATATTTTTCACTGCCACTGGTGCTGCTAGAGGAGTAGGTGGTCATACAGGTGGTCCTTATGATACGGTGCCAGAAGTGATGATTCTAGACGCTTTTTTCCGAGGTGCAGCAAAGAAGTTTGTACCTATTTTCTTTGATGAAGCTGGGCACCGTGTAGCTACCCAATACCTAATAGCCGCTATACAAGGAGACCTTCCGGTTGAACATCTTGTAAATTATCGGGCAGCTAATTCTCATCTACCAGGACATCCAGAACTAGGACTTACTCCTGGAATTAAATTTAGTTCCGGGAGATTGGGACATATGTGGCCTTACATCAATGGTGTGGCGATGGCAAATCCTGATAAAGTACTATTTTGCCTGGGTTCTGACGGTTCTCAACAAGAAGGTAATGATGCTGAGGCTGCAAGAATGGCAGTAGCACAAAATCTCAATATTAAATTACTGATTGATGATAATGATGTAACTATTGCAGGTCATCCTTCCAACTATTTAAAAGGTTATGATCTCAATAAAACTCTGACAGGTCATGGTCTGACAGTACTTGAAGGAGATGGAGAAGATTTAGATAGTCTCTACCAAAGAATGTGTCAAGCTGCTACAACTGAAGGTCCGATCGCTATAGTAAATAAGCGAAAAATGTGTGTAGGAATAGAAGGTTTAGAAGGTTCTATCCACGGGCATGATGTAATTCCTTTAAAATTGGCGATCGAGTATTTAAAAGGTAGAGGAATAACTGAAGCAGTTAACTATCTTGAAAGCATTAAAAAACCATCACAAAGCTATAATTACTTAGGAGTTAGTAACAAAGCAGCTTCCAACCGCAATGTCTTCGGCGATACTGTGGTATCTATTCTCAATGGTATGAGTGAAACAGAACGTAGTAACCACTTATTCATTGATAGTGACTTAGAAGGTTCCTGCGGACTGAAACAAATTCGCACAGCTTTCCCAGATCGGTTTGTTAGTGGCGGTATTATGGAACGAGGTAACTTTTCTGCTGCTGCGGGGTTTGGTATGGAATTAGGTAAGCAAGGTATTTTTGCAACTTTCAGTGCTTTCCTAGAAATGTGCATCTCGGAAATTACAATGGCGCGGTTAAATAAGTCCAATGTTTTATGCCATTTCTCCCATGCTGGTATAGATGATATGGCAGATAATACTTGTCACTTCGGTTTAAACAATATGTTTGCCGACAATGGTCTTGATGATGCTTATGAAACTCGCCTCTACTTCCCAGCAGATGGCAATCAAATGAAAGCTTGTGTTGAGG
The DNA here is from genome assembly GCA_023356605.1 of Trichodesmium sp. MAG_R02. GTDB lineage: Bacteria > Cyanobacteriota > Cyanobacteriia > Cyanobacteriales > Microcoleaceae > Trichodesmium. Next base: position 9,471 of record JAKQYE010000121.1, read on the forward strand.
AAGTATTTACTCAATCTGGAATGCGCTTTATTTTTTCGACTCGCTCGAAAGTGCCAATTATACTTGATGAGAATGGTCAAGAATTTTTTGGTGAAGGTTACAAGTTTACTCCTGGCAAAGATGAAGTGATTCGGGAAGGTACTGCTGGTTATATCATTAGTTTCGGTGATGGGCTGTATCGTTCTCTTGATGCAGTGGAACGTCTGAAGCAGGAAGGAATAGATGTTGGCTTAATTAATAAAGCGACTCTGAATATAATTGACGAGCATATGTTGAAAAAGGTAGGTGCTGCTCCTTTCATATTGGTAGTTGAAGCTTTTAACCGTCGTACTGGTTTGGGCAGTCGTTTCGGTTCTTGGCTATTAGAGCGTGGTATGACTCCTAAGTTTGCTTATATTGCTACTCACAAAGAAGGTTGTGGTGGTCTTTGGGAACAGTTCCCCCATCAAGGAATTGGTCCTGAAGGTATTATGAGTAAGGTTAAAGAGTTAGTCAAATAATTTTTTTTAATTAAGGGAAACAGGGAATAGCTAACAGAGAAGTTCCATGGAACTTCTCTACAATTATCTTCTGAGTTCCTGCTTCAGATTACGTCCGGTAGAATAGTTTGTGTATAAAAAACTCACAATGGGAAGAAACTCTTGAGCATACAGCAGTTTTCATGTTGGTAGACCACATTAGGGACGTTGCATGCAAGGTCCCTACAAGGTTTTGGTTATGGTGATGTAGTTCATCAATTTGAAAACCGCTATAATACCAAATTCAAGAAAGGTTGTTACAGTATCAATTTGTCAACTATTACTATGCAGATAAAATCACTGTAGTAATATTTTATGAAATTGGTATAAGTGCCTTTTCTCATCTGCTAACATCCGGCAAAGCAAAAGTATAAGTACTCAGGCGGATATCACCTCAAATACCAGCAACCTGCTTGAGCGGTGCAAGTAACTCAATAGGCAACTGTAATAGCATGGACAATCCAACATGATAGCGTACTATGTATAGTGTGCTTGCGTAAGTCCTAATATAATAACATAACCTGTGGGAAAAAATCAACTAAAAAGTCCCCCGCTTATGGGGGAGGCTTTAAACCCAATTTTTCGGTAAAAACTCCATAATTGAATCCAAAAGCGCTTCTGGTTCATCAACCCGTATTAAATGACCACTATTTTCAAAGATTCTTAAATCTGCATTGGGAATAGCTGCAGCAATTTCTTCTGATAATTCTGGGGGACATATCCAATCATGTTTTCCGGCTATTACTAAAGTAGGAACAGTAATTTTATGTAGTTGGTCTAGAATACTGTAAGAACGTAAAAAGCTACCAAAGGCCACATTAGTAGCATCAGGGGATAATATAGTTCTGTTCCAACTTTTTCCTAGTATTTCTGGTTTATAAGTGATTGAATACATAGACATCATCACTTGAAAATATTCTTTTAGTTCTGCCTCATTCTCAAATTTACCATCCCATAAAAGTTGAGCGATCGCTTGTTGTTCTTTTGTTCCTTTTTGAGCTAGGTTAGCTTTGGCCAATTCCAAAAAACGATAACTTGCAGCTGTAGCAATAACAATTAAAGATTGAATATTTTGTGGATAACGGACTGCATAACTAAGGGCAACCATACCCCCATAAGAACCACCAATAAGGACAATTTTTTCAAGACCTAAATATTGACGTAATGCCTCCATATCTTCTACATTATTCTCTAGGGTATAACTTTCTTTTGATCCTCTTGCCGATCGTCCTTGTCCTCGGTGGTCAAAATATACTAATTGTAATTTTTGGCTTAGAGGCGATAATGTTGGCTTATAAGAAGTATGGTCTGCACCAGGACCGCCATGAATTAAAAAAGCAATGGGTTTTTCTTGCATCTGATCCCCATTTGGAACTAGGGCGGCACCTTCAATATCAAAATAGATTTCTGTGTCTCGTATTTTAGCTCGCATTTTTTTAATAAATTAAAAAGCAGTCAGTAGTGGGCTATAATCACCATCGGGTTTGGCAACTACAGCTTCTTTGGTGGTTTGAGAGGTAATTTTTTAGCTCTCTTAAAAACCTATGATTAACTTTTTTTCAGGACTGAGGAACCAAACACCATATATGGTAGGCCATAATGGCTATTAACCCTCTACAGATAGGGTATTATCTACAATAGGTGGGTAAGTCCGGTTTTTGAGCAATGATTATCCGGACGTGATATAAGTCCTATAAATATTTCAATGAAATTTAACCTTACCTCGAAACCCCCTATCACCTTCAAATGTAAATATTTTACCTTGCTTCTCAACTGTAATATTAACTTTTTCTCCATTCTTAAATTTTACGATATAAGTTCCATCAGTAGGAAATTGACTCATAGAAAACTGAGTTCTAGTAGAACCATCCCATTCAATATCAAAGTTAACACCAGTATTACTATTAATCAATATAACCTTACAAGGTCCCAAACCCCGAATCATACCATCAAAGTCAGTTAATGAACATCTTGCACGCTTTTCTTCAGTTTTAGCCAGAGCTATATTGTTAATACCAATTAAGCTAACTAATATCATAGACAGAGTTATGCTTGTAATTAATTTCTTCACTTTTAATTTACCTATCTAATTTAACTGAGTTAGGACTTACGCAAAGACACTAATTGTAGTATAAATATGGGAAATAATTATCAAAAATACAGCACATATAGAAGCAATACGTAACTCCTGTGAGTATTAAATATCATACTCTTGAGAACTTTATAAATATTGTCCCAATTTTGTATATTACTTATTCTCTGATATAGTTAATATTTTACTTGCTTATTTCATAGAAAATTAAAGATAAAGAACATGATGAACTACCGCATTACTCTACTTCCCGGTGACGGCATTGGCCCTGAAATTATGGCAGTGGCGGTAGATGTCTTGAAAGTAGTTGGCAACCAATTTAACCTCAACTTTGAATTTCAAGAAGCTCCTATTGGTGGAGTAGCTATTGATGCTACAGGAAAACCTCTACCTACAGAAACTCTCGAAATGTGTCGTAATAGCAATGGAGTACTATTAGCAGCTATCGGCGGTTACAAGTGGGATAATTTGCCGCGCCATCAACGACCAGAAACTGGACTATTAGGACTAAGGGCAGGATTAGGATTATTTGCCAATTTACGGCCTGCCAAAATTTTGCCCCAATTAATAGATGCTTCTACTCTGAAACGAGAAATAGTTGAAGAAGTGGATATTATGGTGGTACGAGAATTAACTGGTGGGGTCTACTTTGGTAGACCTAAGGGTGTTTTTGAGACAGAGACTGGAGAAAAACGGGGTGTTAATACAATGGCCTATTCTGAGTCAGAAATTGACCGTATTGCTAGGGTGGGGTTTGAGACTGCTCAGAAACGAGGGGGTAAGTTGTGTTCAGTGGATAAGGCGAATGTTTTGGAAGTGTCCCAGTTCTGGCGCGATCGCATTACCCTACTTGCTCAAGAATATCCAGATGTGGAGTTATCTCATTTATATGTAGATAATGCAGCTATGCAGCTTGTTCGTTGGCCGAAACAATTTGATACTATTGTCACAGGAAATTTATTTGGGGATATTCTATCTGATGCGGCTGCTATGTTAACAGGGAGTATTGGGATGTTACCTTCTGCAAGTCTAGGTGCTTCTGGACCAGGAGTATTTGAACCTGTTCATGGTTCCGCACCAGATATTGCTGGTCAGGATAAGGCTAATCCTCTGGCGCAAGTTTTGAGTGTAGCAATGATGTTACGTTATGCCCTGGAGCAACCTCTAGTAGCGGACAAAATTGAAAAAGGAGTGTTGGAAGTATTAGAGCAAGGTTATCGTACTGGGGATATTATGTCGGAAGGCATGAAACTGGTGGGATGTCAAAAAATGGGGGAGGTTTTGTTGGAAGTATTGAGTTTGTAGCGAAAGGAACAGGGAGTTGGGAACAGGGAGAATTTTGAAAAATATTCTCCCAAAAACCGAAGAAAATTTGGTAGTCCTGCTGCCGTAATAATTTTTGAGTAAAATGGGGTTCTGGTTCCGGGGGAGTATTTTTTCTCATCTGCGATCCTGCTATTGAGTTTTTCTTTCTCCCCCTGAGATCATGAAAATTTCACGTCCCCATCTCTTCTACCCGATACGGGAACACTACCGAAACCATAATGTTCCCACTTACAGCAGTTTCCATGTCGGTAGACCACAGTAGGGACGTTGCATGCAACGTCCCTACAAGGTTTTGATGATGGCGATGTAGTTCATCAATTTGAAAAGCGCTGTAAACACTCTTTGATATCAACAGGACTTAGGCACAGGCACTACATGAGCGTGAGGGCGAATGCCATTCGCCCCTACATATAGTGTTTTCAAGGTTGATTTGCGTAAGTCCTGATCAAGACAGAGACTGTTTAACATTTCCATAGTTAGAACAACTTTAATATTTGGCTTGGTTAACTTTTGCCAACCAAACCATTAATTTCCCAGATATTTAATCTTTTAGCTTTAATATTTTCGGGTACTTACTATTTTGGGACGAGGGTCCAAAATTTGTAATTTTTTCTTTTCCTGAATTTTGCAAATCTTTTAATAATTCACTGCTTTCTATCAATAAGTTATCCACATTAATCCCAAAATAATTAGGGTGATAATAATTCAATTTGCTAATACCTTCTCCCAATAACATAACACTACCAAGCCAATTTTCATTTCCGACATGATAAAGTCCTACAGCTATTTGTAAAATCCCTTGATAAAAAGTTCGTTCAGGTTCACCAGCTTCTAGCCATAAACCTTCAAGAGTATCATGACATTTATAGAATTCTTGTTCGTTAAACTCTCTTATTCCCTGCCAAAACTCTTGGGGAATTTTTTCTTGTTCAGAAGTCATTATTTGTCTTCTCCTAATTGTAATTCTCCTACAAAATATTCTAAAACTTAGTTCAAAGCTCTACATTACTTTTATGGGAAGGAACCACTTTTCTCTTAGCCCATAACATGGCAATATCCCCAAAAATTAAACACCTAGGAGTTTTTGCTTTACCCGGTCATATTTTAACAATATTGAGGAGCCCTGACTTCTAGTAACGAGTGGTTTTGGGGATAGTCTAATCCAGGAGTTCCTTTTGATCAACCATTGGCTCACTTAGTTGTGCAGGATATATTTGGCTTTATAGTTTCTAAAGTTAAAGCTTTTTCAGCTTCATCCGGTAAAACTCCCTATGAGGTCATGTTAAGCTATACTTTAGCTATCAAGGAATAAACAATTCAAAACTATTGAAAAACAGTTCCATATTTTGATCAGTCTTTCCTCAATTAATAGATAGTTAAAAATCAATTATCATTCGTTGAATATACAAAACTATCGAGTCAGTGAAACCTAATATCTTCAGAAGAAGGAAAAGGAAACAGAAAAATAAATTATCAAAATCTAGCAGTTTTCAGAGCATTTAGGAGATTATCCAAGCTCTCAAATTTAGTCACGCTAAAATGTTTGGGGGAATAATAATTCGCCTTTACTGCTAAGTTTTAACTTCGGCTTTAAGAGAGTTGCTCAAAATCCACTTTACAAAAACAGCTACTGAATTCTAAGTTCTAGCTTTATTAATCTTCTTCCTTCTTCCTTCAAAATTTCAACCTACATATTTCTTCTAGTTGACTCTAAATCTTCTTGAATAATTTCTTGTTGTTCACCAGCAAAGTCATTATCTGGAGTTAAAAATAACATACAATGACATTCTTTACGCTCCCGCATTGGTACACAAGGACAGTTCCAATAAGTAGCTTTTACTTCTGCTTGTTTATCTTCATAATGACGACATGGACATAAAGGAGCGCCTAATTCATCTTTATGTTTGGCTAATCCTTCAATCACTACAGCAGTAACCGAAGGGTCTATGCAAAAGTAAGTATTTGTTTTTTTTGCATATCTTTCAGCGAAACTTTTTATCGAACTCAAAGATTTTTCACTAGATAGGTTCTTGTTCTCTGTGGCTAGGGTCATAATATTTGTTTATTATGGTGATCTTTATCAGTGCCACTAATTTTACTACATAAAGGGATTTTTGACACAAATTGAATTAAAAATTTACTATATTCTCTGTTTGATCACTATATATAATTAAATTTATCGATTCAGTAAAAATTATACCATAACTATTCAATTATCAGTTATTGGCTGTTAATTGATTTCCTGTAGAGCATGAATTAGTGAGATTTAAGAAAGCAGGACTTACCCAGAAGCGCTATATCTAGTATAGTTTTATAGAGGTAAAACCCTACATGTAGGGTATTATCTATGAGTTTGCCTAAGTCCTGGGAAATTTAAAACTATTAGAAAAAAATTGACCTTTAGGAGAGATAGTTGATCTTCATTGGACACCTCTAAAATCACAGTTCCGGTAAAATAGTAATAGCAATTTATATATATCGCAGTCCGCCCATAGGTTGCGACACTTCAATAAGTAAATAAAACTTTTAAAACTCTTACCTATTCTCTATTCCCTGTTTCCTGTTCCCTAAAAAGCAGTAGGATTTTTGCCACGAACACTCATAGGATTGCTATATGTTGTGCTCTAATAACTGTTAGAATATATTCATAACTATACATTCATTGGAAAAAATATTTATTTATATTAGAGATAGATAACTAAGAACACTCGTAGGATTGCTATATGTTGTGCTCTAATAACTGTTAGAATATATTCATAACTATACATTCATTGGAAAAAATATTTATTTATATTAGAGATAAATAACTAATAAAGTTAATATAAAATAATCAAAAAGTTGGATACAAAAAGATTGGTAATTCCTCGGAGAAACCCCGAATAATCCCTAATTAAGAAGTTAAAATTAATCAAGGTGGCAAATGGTTACTAAGGAATAAATAAAACCCCTAGAGCTTACTCCTGGATTTGATTATGACTAGCCTTCTTCTGGGATTTTGGTTCTTTTAAAAAAAATCTACTATCTTGATTTATTCAAATTTCTAAAAGTTTAAGCTTGAAATTTATAGTTATGTAATTTAAGAATGAAACATTTTTCCCCTAAAAAACCTTTCATAGCAAGAAAAACTTGTCTCAATCTTAAGTCAAAAAACTATATCTGGAAATGGATGGGCGATCGCTCCATATCTTACCTAATTTTGAGAATGCTGTAAAATCTGTGATTCCTATTCTTGATATAGAAGATTTTTCTTTCTTTAATTACCTACTAAATTGTAGACAAAATTGATAGATATAGGAGCTATAAATTTATTATTTTGACAGGCAAAAATGTTTTGTTTTGATTTTTTTTAGGGAAGGTAATTTCAAGAACAATTTGCTAAATATTCTGAAAATGAATATGGGATTTGAGGAGGTAATGTGGTGATTTACTCCTGTGACAAATACTACAATAAATTCTGAAATATTTCACAGTTGATGGAATTATAGGAATCATGAATAAAATGTTATCAAAAATTCTAGGATTTTGATATACAAATAAGCTAATACTTATTTAAAATGCCTATTAATAACCTATAATTGAGAATTGAGAATTCATAATTTATCAGGGTTTTACCCTAGGGTGCTATACAACAATCAGCTATAATTGGAAATTGAGAACTTATAATTTATCAGGGGTTCTTCTCTAGGGTGCTATACAACAATCAGCTATAATTGAGAATTGAGAATTTATAATTTATCAGGGGTTCTTCTCCAGGGTGCTATACAACAATCAGCTATAATTGGGAATTCATAATTTATAAGGGGTTTTTTTCAAGGAAAACTTACTGTTTTCAAGTGTGTTGGGAAATTATACCCCCTATAATTAAATATTACAATCTATTTGGGTAGAGTAAGCTCAACAATTCTTAACAATTAGAGTGGTTAATTAATTCTTAAGTCTGAAAATATTTACAAAATTTATCTAACTATAGTTAGATAAAATCTTATAGTTTCTGGGAGGATTGCTATATATGAAATATATTATCAAATTAACAATTTTACTAACAACATTTACCATGATGAGTTGCGGTAAAATATCTTTTACGAATAAACAATTATCACAACCAGAACAACTAACTTTTGTTGCTAATGAATCAGGTACTTCTAAGGATTCTTTGGCTTTAAATAAATTAGCAAAACAAACTGTGGTTGAGATTGTGAGCGAGGGTTATTCGGTCGAAGGTAATAAATATATTCCTAAAGGTTCGGGAGTAATTATTGGTAGAAAAGATTCTGTTTATTATGTGTTAACTACTAATCATATTTCTAATGTTAATGATGAACTTTCTGTGTTTATTCCTGGTGAAAAACCAGAGAAGGGATTAGAAGTAACCCCTTTAAAATTTATCAACCGTTACCCACAGGAAGATTTGGCTCTGCTGGCGTTTGCTAGTCTCACTGATTATAGGGTGATGGACTTGGGGGAGGTGAGTCAGCTAGATGATGATAGTCAAGTTTATATAGCGGGTTGGGCTGGATATGATAATAGAGAGGGTTTTCAGTTTACTCCCACTAAGGTTACTAACTCACAGATGGGAAATAATTTGACTTATAAATCTACTGAACCTGAAGAGGCTTTCTATAAGGAGATGAGTGGGGGAGCAGTTCTGAATAAGGCGGGGCAGTTAGTGGGTATTCATGCGGGGTTGGCAAAGGCTGATGGAGATGGGAAAGGGGTTTTGATTTCGACTTTTTTGCGGATGGTATCGCCGGAGGTTAAGGACCTATTACTAAGAGCAACTCCTACTGTGACTCTAGAAAGTCTGACTGTGAAAAATTCTGAGAATGTTGCTCTATCTCCAACTCGGGATGCTGAAATCACCCCTATTTCGTATCGAGGGATATTTTTGAGAATTCTGCAAGTATTTGTTTTGCTATTGTTGTTATATTTTTTCTTCATAGTGTTTTACCTACATATTTACTCTTGTTGGAAAAAAAATCTGAATGCTAAAAATTATTTCCACCAAGGCCTTAAGCACCACAACCAAGAAGAATATGATTTAGCGATCGCTAAGTATAACCAAGCCATTCTACTTCATCCCAAATATGCTGATGCTTACAACAACAGGGGTAACATTTACGATCACCAGGGAAAATATGATTTGGCCCTGGCTGACTATAGCCAAGCCATTCAACTTGAGCCCAAATATGCTAAGGTTTACTACAACAGGGGCATTATTTACTCTAATCAGGGAAAATATGATTTGGCCCTGGCTGACTATAACAAAGCCATTCAACTTAAGCCTAAATATGCTAATGCCTACAACAACAGGGGTAACATTTACGATAACCAGGGAAAATATGATTTGGCCCTAGCTGACTATAACCAAGCTATTCAACTGGAGCCGAGATATGCTGAACCTTACAATAACAGGGGTTGGGCTTACGATAACCAGGGAAAATATGATTTGGCTCTGGCTGACTATAACCAAGCTATTCAACTTCATCCCAGATATGTTAAGGCTTACAACAACAGGGGTATTGTTTACTCTAACCAGGGAAAATATGATTTGGCGATCGCTGACTATAACAAAGCCATTCAACTTTATCCCAAATATGCTCACGCTTACTACAACAGGGGTCTTGTAAATAAGACTAAAGGAAATACTGAAAGAGCTATATTAGATTTTGAAAAGGCTGCTGAGTTATACAAAGAAGAAGAAAATCAAAGGTCCTATCAAGGCTCTCTAGAGCAACTTAAAGAGTTACAACCTGTCTATGGTGACCAGGAAAAATCAGAAAAAGAAGAGGTATTTACTTTTCAAGTTGTAAGAGTCAATGATTCTGGTAAAATTATTAATCGTACTCAGAAAAGCGTTAGACAAAAAATAGAAGACTTGGGTAATGACGTTAGATTGGAAATAGTTTATATTCCTGAGGGAAGTTTTATCATGGGGTCGCCAAT
>JAKQYE010000122.1:0-10528 GCA_023356605.1 Trichodesmium sp. MAG_R02
AACTGGAGATGCTGAGGGGACAAGCCGGGGAAAAGTACACTCATCCTTATTTTTGGGCCAGTTTTATTCCCTCTGGAAATTGGCTACCCATTCCTCCAAGACAAAAGTAAAGAAATAAAATTTAATCGGTCAGTCAGGTTTTCTGTGATTTTTTTTGCTTAATTCCCAATAATACCAATTACCAGAAACTTTGCTGTATAAATCTTACAGCGCATTAAGTCAATGCTCTCTCGTAGAACTGCTTCCAGAGGCTTCCATCTTATCTAAAATTTTAGTAAGTTGAACCCAGACAACTAACCCAGTGCCTATAGTTAAAGGCAAACAAATAGAATAAGCAACTAAATTAGTAAATCCAAATAACTGCAAGCTTGAGGATAAAAAAATTAATGCACCACTAGCAATACCAAAAAAAGGAATTTGTAATGTTAATCCTCTCATAGTAACTATTTTGCAAGTAGCAGGATTTTCTGACCAATCTCTAACCAATTGTTTAATTAATCTAGCAAATACCACTCCTGAAGATAAACTCATCAACAAACCAACTACAATTAGAAGATAGGGAGGTTGAGGCAGATTATACACAAATATTTCCTTCATTTATACTAATTATTTTATTTAGCAATTAACACTGCTAAATTAGAGAGTAACTCAGCCAAAAAGTATATTCAATCCCATTTAAAGTTGACCACAAGGATTGAAAATTAAAAATTCATATTTATCATTAATTCAGCAATATCAAAATATTAACTAATTGATTTTATTTGTTCAGTGAATAATTAGACACAAAAATATTGAATTAGTCACCAAAAAAAGGGTTGAATAAATATTATAACTCTTAACTTCTTCTTTCCCTCCCTAATGTATCTAAAAAATATACAAAATTCAATTCTGACTCCTAGTTCCGAATTTTTTCATAGTGTTCCAGCCATTAAGTGATACCAAATTCCCCCCAGTCAAAAGGTATTTTTTAAAGTTATATCATGTCCGGCTAAATACTTGCACTTTAGAGGTTGAATTGGCACTTACAGTGGAAAGTTTTTGAGCACTGACCCGGACATAATATAACAGCCTTTGCTAGATAAGGGACAGAGTATGGGACCACGATATTTTTATACTCAGATTCGGTATCAATTGACACAGCAAAATACCAGATATCTACCTTACAATGCCACTACCTCAGTCATTTTCTGGCTTTGTGGTAATCATTTGATTAATGCTGAATCAGAAAACTTTAAACCCAAGTTTCTGGTATAATCGCAGCGGCCCTCTCCGTAGAGAACTCTGCTAGAGCCCCTAGAGCCAAATCAAATAAGCGACTTGGTTGTAAATCATCTCGGATCAAACCCCACAGACGACCAACCTTTTCCGTGTGAATTCGATCATCTTCTACCATTGCTAATATTAATTGTTTCCGGAGAAACTCACCCTCCTTGCTCAAGAGATATTGTAAACCTAATTGTGCGGTAGGTAGTATATCAAAATTTTTGTCTGTTTGAGCTATGCCAATCAAATTTTCTAATCTTTGCCACTGAAACTTTCCATCCTTAAACAATACCTCAACCAACCGACGACGTAATGCTGGGGATTCACCTTTTAACAATCTTTGGGCCACATAAGGATAAGCCACATCTACAATTCTAAAATTTGGATTTAAGGAAAGAGCTAAACCCTCTTGAGTAACTAGAGAACGAATAATCAGAGCAAACTTAGCAGGCACTCGGAAAGGATAATCAAACATTAACTCCGAGAACTTATCTGTAATGGTCTTAAAGTTAAAATCCTTAACTTTCTCACCCATAATATCTCCCAGCACTATTTCTAGAGCTGGTATAATTGGCTGAATATCTACATCAGGTGCCAAAAACCCAAGCTTGATAAAATCCTTAGCCAACTCCTGATAATCTTTATTAATCAAATGAATTACAGAGTCAACCAAAGTTTCCTTAGTATCTTGCTCGAGTTGATCCATCATGCCAAAATCAATATAGGCCATTCGACCATCTATTAGGGCAAACAAGTTGCCTGGATGAGGATCTGCATGAAAAAAGCCAAACTCCAGTAACTGACGTAAACCGCTAGTTACACCTACCGTAATCAGAGTATCAGTATCAAGACCTGCCGCTTGAACTTGTTCTGTATTTAACAATTTCAGACCATCAATCCATTCTAGGGTCAAAACATTGGTAGTAGTATAACGCCAATATATTGATGGTAGTTTGACATTTGAGTCATCTGCGAAATAGCTAGCAAATCTTTCTGCATTTCGCCCTTCATTTATATAGTCAATCTCTTCAAATAGCTTTGTGCCAAATTCATCTACAATCATTGATAAATTATGGCCCAGATTCAGAGGCAACCAGGGAGCTAACCAACCAGCCGCCCACCGCATTAAGAATAAATCCAGAGTTATAATGGGTAGTAAGTTAGGTCTTTGAACTTTTATTGCTACATTTTCGCCACTCCAAAGACGCCCTTGATAAACTTGACCCAGACTGGCAGCAGCTACTGGTCTTGGAGAAATTTCGCTATATATATTATTGATATTTTGGCCTAACTCCGTTTCGATAATTGATATTGCCCTCTCATTATCAAAAGCAGGTAACTCATCCTGTAGTCTTGTGAGTTCTTCCAAGAAATCTTTACGAATTAAATCAGGTCTTGTGGATAGTGCCTGACCTACTTTAATGAATGTTGGCCCTAAGCGAGTTAGCATTCTTCGCAGTTGAGTAGCTCGCTCGGGGGTATCTTCGACTTTATGGTATCGCCATTTGTCCCACAAAATTCCTAAAACAAAACTAGCAAAAGAAAAGACTATAACAAGAAATCTCCAGACTACTAACCAAAGACGGCGGTAGTAATATTTAGCGATCGCTTCTGGATTGTACCGTCTTATTGAATTAAAGTGATTTTGACCCACTTTCAATATTTTCCCCTTAAATTTTATATTTTTTCTTCATTGAGGACTTACGCACCAAGCGCTATATCTAGCAGAGGTTAACGACCATTAACTCCTACAAATAGTATAAATTTTCGATTCTAGTGGGTAAGTCCTGTTATTGCTTTCACTAATGAGAAATTTTCAGTAATTCAGAAGGTGTAGTACTAGGGGCCAGTCCGAAGTAATCTCTGACCAAAAAACCAGGTCTCATGGCCCTTTTAAGGGAGTCAAAAAAAAATCAACTAATGACCAAATTTTTGGTTTCCAAATGCACCAGTGATTTACCAAAGTCTGCGCTCTAAATGGGTGGTTCTATAAAAGCTATTAGTTTGATCCTTGCTGTACAAGAATTTAACCTCCTCAAAGCTATTCACCTTTCCACCTAAATTTTGATGGACATAACCCCATTCGGAAAATATTTTTCAATTTCGTGATCATATTGGGCAATACAACTAAAACTTTATGGCGTTGAGCTATCTAGATTAAACCCTGTTAGGATTTTCAATAACTCCACGACAGCTTAAATGACAAGCTATTTTTTTTCTGAAGTTTTCAGCCATAATTAACAAATATTTCAGAAGTAGAAAAAGTTGGCCAAAAGATGACCTTGTATTCCTTAATTAAAAACCCTGGCACTTGCCCAGTGGATATCTTTAACTAAGCTTTAAATACTAGTCCTGATATGATAACCTACTTTACCGATTGGTTGTGGCTGACCTTTGGCCATGTTTAAGCAAATGGGACTCATTAGCCGATATAAGGATATAAGTGGGTACAAAACTGTTAAATTTTCTCTATATTCCCGCTTCCAAACTAAACAATTTATCCTCCATCATATCCAGTTAGAAGAGTACGAAAACTACAGAAAAGGTGAACCTATAAGACCTCCTAAATTTAAGAGGAGAATGTCAAAGCAAACAGGTAGATTTACAAAGGGTGGATTTAAAGTTGGTCAGCTAATAGCCTTCTAAGCAAAAATAGGAAAACTGAAAATTTTGTGGTCAAGGAAACTACCTCCTATTCCATCATTAGTAACAGTAATCAAAAATTCAGCTAATGGATATTTCCTAAGTTTTGTAGGAGAATCTTTCCCAAGAAGTATTGCCTAAAACTGATAATTCAGTAGGTATAGATTTAGGAATTAAAACTAAAGCGAGCTGTAGAGACCTTCGCATTTTTGTTATGGAACATCCCTAGATGGTAAAAAAATTGATGCACCAAAACCACTTTTTTTGGGCAAATTCTCTACCCTAAAATTATTGATTGATATAATTATTTCAAATAAGAACGGAAAACTTTTTCTGCTGAAATTTAGTTCTAACAAGGAATACTTGTATCAATCTAAATTAAAATGATTATAATTCAAGAGTTAAATACAATATCTCATAATATTCAAAATTTGTTATATCTATTCCTTTAATAGGAGAAACCACAAAGTTTCAAATTTTATTTTAGGTAAAGATAAAAAACGTTAGATAGCCAGAGGACGATTTTCAAAGAGAGTGTATTTTGGTATTTGATAAGCCTTGGTTTCCAATCCTTTCCATCTGGGTTTTGGCTATCATTGCAATTAAAACAGGACTTACGTATTGCTTCTATATGTGGTGTATTTTTGATAATTATTTCCGATATTTACACTACAATTAGTGTATTTGTATAAGTCCTGTTAAAAATTTGAAGACTATCCAGAAGTTAAATTTTACTTGACTTTCCACATGTTTATGGTAGTGTTAAAGAACATTGTTTATTGCCACTCAGATGAGGCTTTTTGAGAAAAGAAGACTCATCTTTTTTTTTGCGATGTTCTGCTTAAAGCTTAATGAAGACTGATTTTTTCATCACTCACCTCTTCACAAGGAAATATTAAAGTCAAAACTATAGTCGTTTCACTTGAGATTGAGACAAGTATTTCTGCTATGAAACGACTTTAGCCGAAAAAGTGTTTCATTCTTAAATTAAATGACTATATTATCAAAAGGGTTGCTCAAAATTCCTCTCATAGAAACAACTTATGATTTCTGAGTTCCTTTTAGCTTCCTTAAAGTTCTTGCAAACAATTTTTCAAAGCGAATATGACTTGCTCTTGTTGTGAGGTGGAAAGTTCAGGAAACATAGGCAAAGACAAAACCTGATGGCAAACTTGTTCTACTACTGGCAGTTGACAATGTGCCAAAGATTTGTAAACAGGCTGTAAATGTAAAGGTGTAGGATAGTAGATTGCTGAACCTATTCCCTTATTTTGTAACTGAGCCTGAATTGAATCACGTAGAGAATTAGAAAAATGAGACTTTCCTATAGCTTCTAATTCTTGACTTTTTAGTATAATTGTGTATTGGTTCCAAACACATCTACCTCCAAATAACTCTTGAGGAGGAACAACAGCAGTTATACCACTAAGAAATTTATAGTAATGATTTGCTAGAGCGCGACGCTGCTGGTTCCAACTGTCTAAATAAGGTAATTTAACTTGCAAAATTGCAGCTTGTATGGTATCCAAACGACTGTTAATACCGATGTGTTCATAAAAATATTTGGCAGACTGTCCATGATTTTTGAGTATTCGCACTTGATTAGCGATCGCCGGATTATTTGTGGTCAGAGCGCCACCATCACCAAAAGCGCCTAAATTTTTAGTAGGAAAAAAACTAAAACAACCAATATCACCAAAACTTCCGACTTTTTGCTGATGCCATTCTGCTCCTGTAGCTTGGGCGCAGTCTTCGATAACTATTAAATTATGGGAATGAGCGATCGCCATTAACATTGTCATATCTACAGGTTGACCAAATAAATGTACTGGCAAAATAGCTTTTGTGTTTTTAGTTATAGCTGGTTCAAGTTGTTTAAGATCTAAATTAAAAGTCTGGGGGTCAATATCGATAAAAATTGGAGTTGCTCCTACAGCACTAATGACTTCAGCAGTAGAGAAAAAAGTGAAAGGAGTAGTGATTACTTCATCCCCAAACCCAATATTGAGAGCTCGTAAAGCTAGAAACAGAGCATCAGTGCCAGAGTTACAGGATACACAATGAGATACATCTACATATTTAGCAAATTGTTGTTCAAACTCATCAACAATAGAGCCACCAATGTAACGACCAGAGCTAAGTACCTCTTGAACTCTAGTATTTACTTGTTCTTCGATTATTTCATACTGTTGTGTTAAATCTAGGGGGGGGACATTAATCATATTAAGAGCCATGAATTAGAAGATTAAAAACTAGTAGTAATTGATAAAATTATCAATAATTTAAATTTTAAACAAAGTAGTAGTGGGCAGAGATAATTTCTGGATAAATCTTGATATTAAAGAATCTAGATGTTGTTATCAAAAAACGTAGCATAAAATTTTTCTATCACATTGAGAAAGTACTATCTCACTAAGTCGATCTTACTTTGCATTGTTAGTATTAATTAATCATTAAGCAGGTATACAGAATTAATTACACATTTTTTAGATTGAATCCTCTATACTACAAGCCTCATAACAAATCCGGGAATAAAGCAGGCTTGTCCCATCACCCAATGCCTTATTTGGGAACGGCTGTAACTTTTAAAAATACTCTCTCATATATGGGGATTTAGTATCACATCAAATTAGGGTAGGTAAACAATGAGTGTAATGGTGCTTATTAACTATTAATAACTGACCATCAACACTCATTCATATGTTAAGTTTTAGTAGGTTCTAGGTTTTAGCTTTTAGGAAAAAATGAAAATGATTGAAGTAAAAAGTGATGGAGATTTAACAGTGTGGCCACAAGAATGGATTTGATAGTAAGATGTTATCAATTTGTTAATTTTTCAACCTAAAACCTAACACCTAAAACCTAACACCTAAAACCTAAAACCTAAAACCTAAAACCTAACACCTAAAACCTAACACCTAACACCTAAAACCTAACACCTAAAACCTAAAACCTAACACCTAACACCTAAAACCTAACACCTAACACCTAACACCTAACACCTAACACCTAACACCTATAAAATAGGATTGCTATAGATATGATTCAATTAACAATTACTGATATGGCTATGGCTTTAGGACTTATCGCTATAGCTAT
Source organism: Trichodesmium sp. MAG_R02 (assembly GCA_023356605.1). Classification (GTDB taxonomy): domain Bacteria; phylum Cyanobacteriota; class Cyanobacteriia; order Cyanobacteriales; family Microcoleaceae; genus Trichodesmium. The sequence goes on from JAKQYE010000122.1 coordinate 7,006, forward strand.
TGGTCTGTCAGCTTGGCAAAAATTAGGATTAGAATGGCAACTATTAATAGCTACAGTTCGCACTATTGTACAGTTAATATTTGTGGGATATATATTGGCAATAGTCTTTACCACTAAACAACCTTGGTTAGTTATTACTATTTTAGCTGTTATGTTAACAATTGCTTCTGTTGTTGCTAGAAATAGGATTAGTCAAAAAATACCTCTATTATTACCTTTAGTTTGGAGTTCTATTTTAACCAGTACAACTTTAAGTATCAGCTATACAAATTTATTGGTAGTTAAACCAGAGCTTTGGTATGAACCTCAATATTTAATTCCTTTAGTGGGAATTGTATTAGGAAATGGGATGAATGCAGCAGCGATCGCTGGAGAAAGACTTGTCAGTACAATTAATTCTAATCCAGTAGAAATTGAAACTTATTTAAGTTTAGGGGCTACCCCTGAACAAGCAGTTGTTAAATATAGAAAAGAGGCTATTCGTACTGCATTAATACCTACTTTAAATTCAATGATGGTAATTGGAATTGTCACTCTTCCTGGTATTGTTACTGGCCAGTTATTAAGTGGTGTTAATCCTCTGGATGCTATAGCATATCAAATGTTAATTATGTTTATTTTAACTTTGGCAAATTTAGTGACAAGTTTATTAGTTACTTATGGTTTATGTAGGCAATTTTTTAATCAAGATGCCCAACTCAATTTATAGGATTTTAAGGATTAGGAAATTAATAAAGATGGGATCGAGAAATTTCCTAAGGTATTTGCGTAGGGCTATAACAAGGTCAAACGCTGTAATACTCATCCTAAATAATTGTGAGTCCAAGAGCAATAGCATTTTGATAAGAAGTGGAAGCTTCATCTAATTTTCCTTGTTTCTCTAAAATCACTGCTAAATAATAATGAGTCAAGGAAAAATATGGTTTAATTTTGATAGCTTGATGGTAAGCTTTTACTGCTTCTTTGTAGAGATTATTTTCTGCAAAAATACCACCTAGTGTATGATAATAAACCCAATATTTTTTGGGATTAATGCCAATTGCCTGAACATGAGCTATCATTGCTTCCTCTGATTTGCCTTGCTGTTGTAGTAGGTATTCTATTTGATTGTAATATTCTTCAGTATAATTTCCTGGTTGTTCTTTTTCTTTATCTAAAATTGAAATTTTGTGATTCTTTTGATTCTCATTGCCATAATTTAATAAATCAATAATATTTGAGTTACATTCACGGATTATTTGCATTTGTTCGGTGTTTAAAAACTCATAATAAGGGCGGTTTTCATTTCTGAAAAATCCTTTAGCTTTTGGTAAATAGCCATCGAATGGTATATTTAACTTCTGACAGACAAAAGTTAAATCTGAGCGAAGATTTTCATACTTACCGATAAAATCAACTACTACTTTATCGTTGATTGTGTAAATATTCCAGTTATTGTTTATGAATGAATTAGTATAATAGTTATTTTTCAGCCACTCATCAAATTTAATAGATCTGTTTTGTGGGTAGTCGAAATAGTAAAAAGATATAGCTCTATCAAAAGGATTTCTTTCAAAACAAAACTTATAATAGTTGTTCCAAATAGAAGGTTTTATGATATTTCTAACTTCTTGAGCAGTAATGTGATTAAAATATTTTTTATATGTATTTCCCTGAGGATCAAAATCTAAATAATTTTGCGGTTGTTTTCCAAAAAGTTGTCTGATAGCTTCATCTGCAAAATCAATAGGAGTTATTATGTCATCATCACCACAAAATCTAGATAAAGAAATTTCAACTGATGTACCAGCAGTCTTGGTTGTTTTTAGGAAAATAAATTTATATTTGTGGGATATGATCATTGTTAATAGAGAAAATTAAAAAGGATATCATTAATTGAGCGATCGCTTCAAAAATATACATCCCAGACTCAACTTTTCAAAAGTAACATTTTTCCCATATTTAAGATTTTTATCTTAACTCAATCCTCACTTCAAAATTAGTAACTACTTAGTGTAAATGAGTAGCTCTATCTGCTTCATTTGCTAAAAATAATGCTATAGTTACTAAATAACTCAGTTATTTAAATGTCTCAATAGAACAACATAAGCAAGAAGCACAATGAATCTGGTCATTAATATTCATGTAGTTGATGATACCAATGTAGGAGATTTGTTCTCTTCTCCGTTGAAATATTTCGAGTTTCCTCGATCCAGGACAACTAACATCGATATTCGTCATCTTGATCAAAAGCTAGAAAAAATCGGACAACAGCTTCAGGATGGTAGTTTAGGGGACTATGATCGTCTATGCTTTATTGTAGGGGGGGGTGGACTTTTGTTCCCCCGCTTTGTGAAAAAGTTTGTGGCCTTGCAACAGTTTAAGACCCAGTATCAAGATCAGATCCCTATTCAGCTCATAACCTGGGGTGTTGGCCAACAAATTTATCGCACAGACCCTGATCGTCAGTGTTACTATCAAAACTTTGACTACTCAGAATATTTGCAAGGGTTTGACCTAATTGGAATCCGTGACTTTGAGCATCCAAACCCTGATTATCACTGGGTTCCCTGTGTTAGTTGTATGAGCAATCAGTTTGACAAACCCCGGTCCATCGAGCATGAATTTGTGGTCTTTTCCCACAAGAAGTTTCAGATTAAATTGGGTAATTTCCCCTATATGACCAATAATACCCATGATTTTAGTCAAGTTTTGGACTTTTTAGGCTCAGGGGATACTATTTTAACTAGTTCTTACCATGGTGTCTATTGGGGCACCTTATTAGGTCGTAAAGTTCTGGCCTTTCCTTTTAGTAGTAAGTTTTATACTCTGAAGCATCCTGCCGTTAACTTTGCAATAGACCGTTGGCAGGCATCCAGACGAGAGGTAAAGGTTTTTGGTAAGCAACTCTACGACTTTGGCTATAGTAAGGACTTTAGCTGCAACACAACAGGATGGCGTGATGCGTTGGTAGGTTCTGAACCCTATTCCCAGTTGCTTCAGACCTACCGTGATCGTAGTCAATGGTATTACCAACAAGTTGCTAGTCGTTTAAGCTAGGACAGCTAAGTTTATGCCGATACTATGAGTGTTAATATCTACAAGACTTACCCCAAGGTACTAGTTATAGTATAAACATTAAGAATAATTACCAAAAACAAACTATATATAGTGGTACTTCCCAAGTCCTGATTTATTAACAATAAACAGTAAAGCCTTATCTAAAGTAAAGCTTTATCTATTGAGGGGGTATTTCCCAAAGTCTAGTTTGAAATCTATCAGACAATTTTTAAGCTTTTCTGTATTGTTCAGAGGAAAAAACCTTCTAAATTCTAAATTCTAAATTCTAAATTAAACTATCAAGAGCAAAAATTACTGTCAGACAATTTTTAAGCTTTTGTGCATTGTTCAGAGGAAAAAACCTTCTAAATTCTAAATTCTAAATTCTAGCTTATTCCTTCAACTCTTGGGAAAATGAGCAGCAATTTTTAAACCCTGTGGATTATAAACTTCTAAAGGAATATTAGAATTATTACTAATAGTT
>JAKQYE010000122.1:10628-19231 GCA_023356605.1 Trichodesmium sp. MAG_R02
TTCTAAATTCTAAATTCTAAATTCTAGCTTATTCCTTCAACTCTTGGGAAAATGAGCAGCAATTTTTAAACCCTGTGGATTATAAACTTCTAAAGGAATATTAGAATTATTACTAATAGTTTTCAAAGCAGTCTGTAAAGTTTTCAAATGTTTTTCTAGTTCAGTACGACTATTTTTATCTTTACTATTTTCTACGGCTTTAGTTGTTTTTTTGATTTTATCTATATAATCAGAAGTAAAACGTACGGTAATTAAGTCCTTTGTCACACTGTATTTACAGATTTTGGTTTTCCCCTTGCAAGTTTTACTTAAATCCTGATTGACTTTTGCCAAAGTATCTAATAATTTTTGATTTGATTGTGCTACTTCTAGTAAGGTTTTATAAGATTTTATTAGAGGTTTTACTGAAATAAAATAACTTGAATTAGTTGGTATTTTTTCAGCATAATTTAGAGCTTTTTGCCAATATTCTTTAGCCTTTATCCAATTATCTTTTGTCTCAAATACTTCAGCTTGTTTAGAGTAACTAATAGTTTGATTATACGCCTCTTGACCAATTTCTTCTGTGATTCTACGTTCCTCTGCTTTCTGAAGTTTTTGTTCATATTGAGGTAGTAAATTTTTTGCTTCTACATAAGCAGTTGTTTGCGGAGGAATAGTAGATGCCTTATCTAAGGCATCTGCCCAACTAGAGTTAACCTTTTTCCAGCTTTCAGGAAACTGAGCTATTATCTCTCTGGTCTCTGCTAACTGAGCTGATTTTTTCGCAGCTATCAATTTTTGATTAGCTTCTTCTTCAATAGTTAATCTTCCTTTGATAGCAACTAAATACTTGCGATATTGCTGTAGTTTATTTTTAGCAAAAGGATAAGCTCTACTCTCTTCTGGTACTTTTTCTAATAGAGAGATCGCCTCTTGCCAAAGTGATTGAATTTTTACCCAGTCTTCTACTGGTAGTGGTAAACCTTTACTATTTTGAGCTGCTTGTTCACCATGGCTCAAAGCTTTTCTAATTGTTTCTAAATGTTCAATTTCTGCTTGATAAGTAGACTTTAAATGTTGTGATTTTAAGTAATGTATTGACCAAAATGGAATCTTTTTTAAATTTTGAATTGCTGTTTCTAACTTTTCTTGTGCACTTTTTGGACCTAAAGAATTTTCGATATTCTTGATTATTTCTAGTGACTGTTGATTTAACTCTTCTGCTGTTGATTTTATCACACATTTCCCAATTACACAGGGTTGAGTTACTGCATAAAAACAGCCTATTAAAATTGCTAAACTTAAACTGGCGCTGATAAACTCTACTTGAGAAAAAGTAGCCATGTTAACAGTTGATTCTTTGATTAGAGGTAATTTTTGCTCTACATGATTTCTCGGTTTTCTATTGTTTTTTTTTGGGGATAGGTTTAATCCTTCCACATCAAAAGGATTATCTAAATCATCCAGTAATTTAGGGGTAATCTTGATTTCCGAATTTTGAATTTTATTCCCCAGAATATTCGGATTTTTTACATAAGTATTTGCCTCGATTTTTTCCTCGGATTTTAATCTAATAGATATGGCTTCTAGGTCTTTTAAACTAAACGGATTGTCTAAGGAATCTAGTAATTCTGGTGTGACTTTTATTTCAGAATCTATGTCTTTATCTACCCATTTCGGCATGAAAGTTAATATAGATCTTTCTGAAGGAATCTTCGTAAAAAATGAATGATAAGCATAAGGATATATATGACCTATTATATTTAAGCAAATACCTACTTTTTCTATGGATTCTAAATCCTGTTTTTGAACTATACTTTTTAATTCTGTAATTGTTTTTTCCCGATCTATTGCCACATTGGCTGGATGTTGACAAATCACCAATAATGTTCCTACCTTTAAGTCGCATTTAATTTCACAAGCATCATTGGATTTTTTTAAAGATTGCCAGCTTTCTTGTAGGTTATATTCTAATATTTCTGTATTAATATTTCTAATTGCTGTTTTCATTTTTTTGTGATTATTTAATTAGATTTAAGTAAGCATCCAGCCCTTTAGCAGTCAGCTTGAGTCCAATTCCATTGGTTATGCTGGATAAAAAGATTTATGAAAGTAATAAATTACTAAGTTGAGTTGAGCATCTTTTTTGTGTCGGACTTTTAATTCTTCTTGGAGACTAATTTTCCCTTCTAGCTGACAGCTGAATGCTACTAATCCTAATTCCTAACCTCTATCATATCTCCTTAAATACTTAATACTTTGGGAGCAGAAAGGCAGAGGGCAAAATACATTTATACTGAAGGTTTTTATCAATTGCGACTTAATTTTACACACAAACAATGCTACTAGATATAATATTCTCGTAAAACTTTTTCAGTCAACCCTAATTAATAGCTGATAACTGACTTCTGAATACTTCTATCTAAACTAAGCCTAACTCCCGTTTCAATAGATTAATTGAATCTGTAACAATATAATTTTTAATAGATATAATTTGTGGTGGACGAATAATATCTTCCCTATTTTTTTGTAAGGCATATTGCACTATATCAGAGCTAAATTTATCACAAACAATTATTCTAGCTGTCCGTACCATAGCATCTATTTTGTTGGTTTCTGTATTTTGAGCAGTCATCACAATTATATTATCTCCACACCAACTATAAATAATTACTTCTGCAGCTCGTAACAAACCTGAACTGAGACTAACCAAACCACAGAAACTTCCCTTGGGTAATGCATTTAGTAATTCAAATTCTTGATCATAGTCATATATATCAATTGGTATAACTCGGACAGATGTAGAAGCAGCTATTTCTTCAGCTTGACCGATAAAATAACGATTTGTGACAATTGTGCCAGAAGATATTGGGTTGAGAATTTTATTTAGTTCTTCTAAGGGAACTAACTGTATAGAAATATTCAGAGCTTGTTCCAACTCTTGGGCCATCAATTTCCCAATGCCCATATCATAAGATGGAGCTGTGACTAATACCCTAGTACTACAACGTAACCGCCAATCAATCTCAGTCAGGAACATTTCCCTGGCTTCATTTAAACTATGGCCTTGGGATAATAATTCATTTAAGCTACTCTCCACGATTTTACTGGCATCTGGATATTTCTTGGATATGGGAGAATTGAACTTTGACCTTTCCTCATTTCCCTCGCTTTTGACATAGATACCAGAACCGGCTTGGGCTTCTACAAGACCATTATCCTCTAGTTGGTGGTATACCTTGCTTATTGTATTGCGATGTAACCCAGTTTGCATTGCCAGTTGCCTGGTACTAGGTAATCGATGGCCAGGGGGAAACTTTCCAGAGGCGATCGCAAAACGAATTTGATTAAATAACTGGCTTGATGCGGGAATCTCACTATTTGTTTTAATCTGTAAATTAATCATTACTTAAGCTCCAATGGATACTAACAATAGCCCTAGGGCAGGCCTAAAAAGTCAAAAGTAATTAAAAGTAATTTGGCATTGACATGAGTAATGCTACATCTATTACTTTATAATATTGATGCACCAAAACCACTAAAGAAACGAATTAAAAAGTGCCCAAAACTAAGTAAGTCATTATCTCAAAAAACTAAGAGTTCTAAAGGACATGAAAAGGCTAGATGGCAACCTGAAAGATCCAAGGGGAGATTTTATTCACAAATTATCTACTGAAATAATTGGTGAAAACCAAACAATTGTTTGAGAGGTTAAACAAGTTTCTAGAATGGTTAATAATCGGAAATTATTGAGAGGTATTTTCTGTAGAACGGCACCAAAAAATTCCGAACATTTTTCGAGGGAAAAGTAGAAAAATACGGTGGCGCTCTAAAAGTAATTAGCCGTTGTGAACCCACATTCCAAACTTGCTGTTGTTGTGGATTATCAGGTGGAAAATTTGATTTATCAATTCGTGAGTGGGAATGTCTTAATTTTGGGGTTAAACATGGTCTAGTAGGGTCAGGTCCTTCTATCCCTTCAGAAAATGCAGCAAGAAATATATTAGTCGCCGATGGCCATGGCGAGACAAAAACCGGACAGGTCGGCCAATATAACATTACTGCCAAAATAGCAGCGCCCTCTGAGATGTCAACCCACCGAGGGGCTGAGGCTCAGTAAGGATCTCCGTGCCTTTAGGCCGGGGAGGATGTCAAATACAATGTCCCTATCCCATCTCATACTTTCACCTCCTGGGCATTCCTTTTACCTTTCCTGAGGCAATGAAGTCTGAAAAAAAACTGCAGCAAACACTTTCTACCTTTGGTATAAATTATACTCAAGACTAAAAATCTCAAAACTTGTAATATAAACGAGGATATGACACAACTAAAAATCCATACAACCCATATTCAAGTCCCCAATGGAGACCTTCAAATAGATTCCTATCTAGCACAACCATTAGAAGCTGGTCTATTTCCAGCAGTAGTGGTATTTCAAGAAATATTTGGTGTTAATAACCATATTCGGGAAGTAACAGAAAACATTGCTAAAGAGGGTTATGTCGCGATCGCTCCCTCAATTTACCAACGTCAAGCTCCTGGTTTTGAAGTGGGCTACACTGAGGAAGACATAATACTCGGTCGCAAGTACAAAGAACAAACCAAAGCTTCAGAACTACTAGGGGATACTCAAGCTACTATTAATTATCTCAAAACCCTACCCACTGTTAAATCAGATAAGTTTGGTTGTATAGGTTTCTGTTTTGGAGGCCATGTTACCTATCTAGCAGCTACTTTGCCAGAAATTCAAGCAGCTGCCTCTTTCTATGGCGCAGGTATTGCCACTGGTACTCCTGGTGGTGGCAATCCTACTATTACTTTAACTCCTAAAATTAGTGGTACGATATATTGTTTCTTTGGTACAGAGGATCCTTTAATTCCCATAGAACAAGTAGACCAGATAGAGGCAGAATTACAGAAGCATCAAATTAAACATCGAGTATTCCGTTATCCAGCAAATCACGGTTTCTTTTGTGACCATCGTAGTAGTTACAATGCTCAAGCTGCTACTGATGCTTGGATTAAGACAAAGGAACTTTTTGATGAACAATTGTAAAGAAAAAACCTATATATAGCAGTCCCCGTGAGCTGCTAGGGACATTTTTAAATTCTCTTACTTTGAGGAGTTACAGGGCAACTCCTGAGAGTGAGGGCAAATGCTATTCCCCTCTACATAGGTTGGACCTAGGTGAATTTAAGTAATTCCTAACTTTGTTATTTGAGATTTTTAACTTTTTTACGGGTAATTTCCCATACTATGTCCTAGAGATTAGTTATATTTGAGAGGCTTAGTGTTTTTTTTTATTCTATATGAATCTCGAATCAACTGGCTCTCAAGGAAGTAAAAAATCTTTCACAATGGATGACTTTGCCAAAGCTCTGGAACAACCTCAGTATAGTTACGGATTTCAAAAAGGACAAATAGTGACAGGAAAAGTATATAGTTATGAATCTGAAGGTATCTACATTGATATAGGGGGTAAGTCTTTAGCTCTTTTACCCTTTCAAGAAGTTTCCTTGGGAGTAACACAAGATTTATCAGAAGCAATACCACTACAGCTAGAAAGAGAATTTCTAATTATCCGTGAGCAAGATGCAGACGGTGAAGTACTTCTTTCTATTAAGCAGCTAGAAATTAATCAAATATGGGAGAAGTTGACTGAATTAGAAAAAGCTGGTCAGTCTTTCCCAGTTCAAGTAATTGGTACTAATAAGGGTGGAGTGACAGTAGATGTACAGTCTCTGCGGGGTTTTATCCCACGCTCCCATCTTATGGTAAAGGATGATTTGGAATCATTGATTGACCAAGTATTGACAGTCAATTTTTTGGAATTAAACCAAGAAAAAAAGAAGATTGTGATGTCTCAGCGTTTGGCAGCTCAATCTGCTGGTTTTAGTAAGTTAGCTGTTGGTCAGTTGCTTGAAGGGACAATTGTTGGGGTGAAGCCTTTTGGTGTTTTTATAGATTTAGAGGGTTTAACTGGTTTGCTGCATATTACCCAAGTTAGTCAAAAGCGGATTGATTCTTTATCAACAATTTTTGCACAGGGTAATCTGGTTAAGGCGATGATTGTTGATTTAGATGAAGGTAAAAAGCGAATTTCTCTTTCTACTAAGGTCTTAGAAAATTATCCTGGAGAAATGTTGGAGAAAATTGATGAAGTGATGGAGTCGGCAGATGCTCGTGCAGAAAGAGCGAGAAAGATTTTACCTCAACTGCAATAGGTTTATTTTTTTCTCTTAACTTATTAGAAAGGTTGGTGAACGGCTGAATAGGTTTTAAGACTTGTTCAGCATTTTTTATAGTCGAAATTATTATTAATATGAAAGGTTTAAATGTTTTAGGAATTGATGGCGGCGGTACGAAAACGGAAGCGGTTTTAATGGATGAAAATTATCAAGTTATTGGTAGTGGCAAAAGCGGTCCGTCAAATTACCAAAGTGTGGGAATTGAGGTGGCAAAAAATTCGATTCAAACTGCTATTACTCAAACACTTGCTAATAGTAATACCTCTCGACCAATTTCTGGGATTTGTCTTGGTTTAGCGGGAGTGGGAAGACCTGAAGATTTTCTAGTAGTAGAAAATTTTCTTCAAGAAATTATTGCTAATCTTCCTATAAAGTGGGATTTACAGCCAAATACTATAATTATTTGTAGCGACAGCAATATTGCTTTGGTGGGAGGTCTTGGAGGTTCTGTGGGTATTGTGACCATCGCTGGTACGGGTTCTATAGTATTTGGCCAGAATAGTCAGGGGGTAACTAAGCGGGTTGGTGGTTGGGGTTATTTGTTGGGAGATGAAGGTGGTGGTTATTATATAGCTATTCGAGGTTTACAGGCGGCTTTGAAAGGTTATGATGGACGTGGGTCCCCTACTACTTTGGTTACAGATTTTCAAAGATACCTGGGAATCAAAAATATTGAGGGTATAGTAGAAATAGTCTATCGCCGTGGATGGGATGTAAAACAGATTGCTGCTCTTGCTCCTATTGTCTCGGCTGCCGCAGATAAGGAAGATAAGGTAGCTAAGAAAATTATTCGGGATGCTGTGGAGGAGTTAAGTGGAGCTACGGAAATTGTGATATCTACCTTATTTCAGCGTCATGAATTTTTTGAAGTGGTTACTATTGGAAGTGTCTGGAACAATATGATTAATTTTCGCACTCGGTTTGAAGATTCTATAGGAGCGATCGCTCCTGCTGCTCAAGTTATTTGGCCTCGACATCAACCTGTTTATGGTGCTGGCATTATAGCTTTAAAAGCAGTAAAAGTCAACCACATGTAGGGAATTTCTGGCATTTGCCCTGAGGGTATGGCATTTGACCTCATACTCAGGACGGGAGGGTGGTTCAGTCGTGATCAAGTCTAGATGCACGAGGTTTAACTGATATTGGAGGATAGATACTACTTATGTTTAATTCAAAAAATTGGCGTTTTGGAACATCTTTGTTATTAACTTTAGGTATGACATTAGGGACAGCAACCCCTGGTTTAATGTCAAAGCGGGCTATGGCTCAATTTTACGGACAAGGACAATACCGAGGTAACCAACAACCACAATACCCTAGTAACCGACAACTACAATACCGAGGTAACCAACAACCACAATACCCTAGTAACCGACAACTACAATACCGAGGTAACCAACAACCACAATACCCAAGCGGCCGACAACCACAATACCACCGAGGTAACCGACAAACACAATACCCTAGTAACCGACAACTACAATACCGAGGTAACCAACAAACACAATACCCGAGTAACCGACAACCACAATACCACCGAGGCTACCAACAACTACAATACCGAGGTAACCGACAACCACAATACCACCAAGGCCAGCGACGAGGGCCATCATCTGTAGCACGAATACCCGCAGGAACACTTATCCCTATAGAATATGAGAAGGCAGAAAAGGTGGTGGTAACTCCAGATGAGTCGATGAGGTTAAGGTTGACGGTGACTAGGGATATTAGGGATTTTCAAGGAAGAGTGGTTATACCTTTTGGTAGTCAGATAGAAGGTGAACTACGGCCTGTTACAAATGGGACTCAGTTTTTTGCGGAACAATTAATTATTGGCGATCGACGTAGGTTTCCTATTAATGCTATTTCTGGGGTAGTTACTGATACTGAGGAAATAACAAAAGGTGCTAGTGCTGGAGATATTTTGAAGGGTGCTGCTGTGGGTGGTGGTGCTGCTGCTTTGTTGTCTGCAGTTCTTGGGGATAAGGTTCTGGCTACGGAAAGAATATTGATAGGTGCTGGGTTGGGTGCTTTAGGTGGAGTGTTGTTGGGTCGGGAAGAAGGGGAGGTATTTGTGATTTATCCGGAGGATGATTTAGGCTTGAGGTTACGTTCTGATTTTATGTTGCGCTAGTTCTGAGGTGTACCCAACAGGTTTAATATGATATCATGATTTACGCAGGAACACAATATATGGTAGGGTTTAATGGTCATTAATCCTCTACAGATAGGGTATTATCTAGGAGTTGGCGTAAGTCGTGGTTAGATATCTAGCAACTTATTTTTGGCCCACTCCTGTAGTTGTTCGTCTGGGTCGTTTTCGGCTCTGTCTTGTAATAGTGAGAGGGTTTGGGGATGGTCTGGGTATTGTT
>JAKQYE010000123.1 GCA_023356605.1 Trichodesmium sp. MAG_R02
TCAATCACCAGGAATGGATTATCAAAAGAATTAATAATTATCTTACTCCTTCAATAAGTTATAATTCATATTCACTCCTTCAATAAGTTATAATTAATATACTGAACCTATGGTTTGAAATTTAATCATTCAAAAAACCGGTTTATCGTCAGGGGGAGTTGTGAGTTCTCTCCTACAATTAGAATTATTAGGATTAGTGACTCAATCACCAGGAATGGGTTATCAAAATAATTATTAATCATCTCATTCATTCAATAAGTTATAATTAATATGTTGAATCTAAAATCATTACTATATTTTCCCTTTTTTCTGTTTTCTTATTCTCTATTCCTTTTACCGGCAACTGCTAAACCTGAAGTTATTTTTCCGACTTGTCCTTCTAGTTCAATTTCTGAACTGCCTCAACCTCCTTTATCCCAAACTAAATTAACCATTCCTAGTTTGTGGTTAACAAAAGATTTATTTGGTGCTGAACTTCTGAAGACTTGGTTTGTTAACTCCAATGATAAATGGGTAATTCTAGTAGTAAATAAATTAACTTGGGAAAAGCAAAAATATATAGATATTTATAAATTTATGAATCATTTTGGCAGGACAGCTAGAGAATATGGTTACAAATTACAAATATGCCAACCCTATCAAAAAAAACCAATTGCTGCTTATTTTTGTGACTTTGAAACTGCTCCATTAAACTGTTATGTTGAAATTCGATCTAGATTTGGTAGAAGTTTATTTGATATACCCAAAAAATTTCCATTTTCCACTATTAAATAGCTACTTTTTACTCAAACTATTCATCAGCATTTACAGCGCTTTTCAAATTGATGAACTACATCGCCATAATCAAAACCTTGTAGGGACGTTGCATAAGGGCGTCCCTACTGTGGTCTACCGACATGAAAACTGCTGTAAGATTAGCAGGGCTTACCCAACCTTCACATAAAAACCCCATATGTAGGGGTATAAGTCCTAATCAGATAATTTGAATCTGCTACAATTAATATTGAAGCATTTAGTTGTTGGCCACAACCTAGTACCCTGAGTTGGAACTTCCTGGCTCAGCTATCAGTTCTTAACTCATTATTTTTGAAGGAGTTTTGACTTAGTTGACAGTTTAGGTCATAACTCGGTAAAATAAGAGGTTCATCTCAAACAATAACTCAGTGAAATTTATCAAACTAAGAAAAGTTGGTGAAATATTAGCAGCGAGCTGAATGCTTAATTAATATAATCGTAAATACTAACTGATAACTAACATGACTGCTAATAAACAAAATATCCGTCAACCTTATGATGGTTGGTCGTTAGATGACCGTGACCCAAAAGTAATTAAGTCAATGATGCCATTCTGGGAATGGTTTTATCGCTATTACTTTCGTGTTCAAACTGATGGTTGGGATAATATTCCTGACGAGAAAATTCTGATAGTTGGCTCTCACAATGGTGGTTTACCATCTCCAGATATGCATATGTGTATGTATGACTGGTTTAAGAGGTTGGGTCCAGAACGTTTAGTTTATGGACTAATGCACCCGAATGCCTGGTCAGTTTTCCCAGCTCTAACACCTTTAGCAGCAAAATGTGGAGCAGTTAGAGCCCATCCGAAAATGGCGATCGCTGCCTTCCAAAGAAATGCCTCTGTGCTAGTATATCCAGGAGGTGGCCCTGATGTTTTTCGCCTCCATTCTATGAGAAACAAAATCTATTTTGCCGGACGTAAAGGCTTTATTAAATTAGCTTTGCGCGAAGAAGTTCCCATTGTACCAATGATTTCTCATGGTGCCCATGATACTTTAATCGTGCTGGCAAATTTTTATGAACAAATAAAACAACTCCATGAGTGGGGGATGCCCTGGTTATTCGATGTCGATCCGGAGGTATTTCCTATTTATATAGGTTTACCTTGGGGATTAGCTATTGGGCCTTTACCTAATTTCCCCTTGCCAGCACAGATCCATACCCGGGTTTTTCCTCCCATTGTGTTTGAACGTTATGGACGTAAGGCAGCTAGCGATCATGATTATGTTGATGCTTGCTATCAAAAGGTTCTCACCCAAATGCAGCAAGAATTAGACCAATTAATATTATCAACTTCATAATTTTTTTGAAGTAGACTAAGCTTTCCTAGAATTGCTATAGATAATTTGAATCAGCTATAATGATAGCATAACCTGTGAAAAGAAATCAACTAAAAAGTCCCCCGCTTATGGGCGAGGCTTTAAACCAAATTTTTCGGTAAAAACAAGTACAAGTGCTGAATACTAATAAACAAAATATCCGTCAACCTTATGATGGCTGGTCATTAGATGAGCGTGATCCAAAAGTAATTGAGTCAATGATGCCATTATGGGAATGGTTTTATCGTTATTACTTTCGTGTTCAAACTGATGGTTGGCATCATATTCCAGATGAGAAAATTCTGATAGTTGGCTCTCACAATGGCGGTTTAGCAGCTCCAGATATGCATATGTGTATGTATGACTGGTTTAAGAGGTTTGGTCTGGAACGTTTGGTTTATGGACTAATGTACCAGAATATCTGGTCAATATCCTCCAGCCAACTCAAACTACAAGTACAATGTGGGGCAATTAGGGCCCATCCGAGAATGGCGATCGCTGCTTTCCAAAGAAATGCCTCTGTAGTTGTTTATCCAGGGGGTACTCTTGATATTTTTCGCCCCCATTCTATGAGAAACAAAATCTATTTTGCCGGACGTAAAGGCTTTATTAAATTAGCTTTGCGTGAAGAAGTTCCTATTGTACCAATGATTTCCCATGGTGCCCATGATACTTTAATCGTGCTGGCAGATTTTTATCAACAAGTAAAACAACTCCATGAATGGGGAATCTCATGGTTACTTGGTATTGACCTAGAAGTATTTCCTATTTATATAGGTTGGCCTTGGGGATTAGCTATTGGGCCTTTACCTAATTTCCCCTTCCCAGTACAGATCCACACCCGAGTTTGTCCTCCCATTGTGTTTGAACGTTATGGACGTAAGGCAGCTAGCGATCGCGATTATGTTGATGCTTGCTATCAAAAAGTCCTTACCCAAATGCAGCAAGAATTGGACCAATTAATATTATCAACTTCATAATTTTTTTGTAGACTAAGCTTTTCTAGAATTGCTATGGATAATTTTAAATAGACTAAATTTTTCTACAGAAATGGTACAATTAATAAACGGTAACTGATAATTATAATTGATTTTAAACCCGGGAAGCCCGTAATTGTCCACAGGCTGCATCAGTCTCTAAACCACGGGAATAACGAACGCTCACTGCAATATTTTGTTCTTCCAGAGCATTAACAAAAGTTTTAATCTGTTCCTGAGTAGGTCGTTGATAATCAACTTCACTAATAGGATTATAGGGAATTAAATTAACATGACACTGAAAGCCGCGGATATTTTTCGCCAATTCTCTAGCATGATCTGGTAAATCATTAAAACCTGCTAACAAAATATATTCAAAGCTAATTCTCCGCTTTGTTATCTTGACATATTCACGACATTCTGCTATCAAATCAGTTAAATGATAAGACTTAGCATTAGGAATCAAATGTTCCCGCATTCTATGATTAGAAGCATGAAGACTAACAGCCAGAGTCACTTGTAATTTGTGTTGAGCTAATTGTTGGATGCGATCGCGAATCCCCACAGTCGAGATAGTAATTAAACGTTGCCCAATACCCACATCTTGATTTAGAGACCTAAGGGCACTCAACACATTTTTAGTATTCAGCAGAGGTTCCCCCATTCCCATAAACACAATATGGCTAACCCGTCGCTCAAAATCTTCTTGTACTGTTAGTACCTGATCGATAATTTCATGTGGTTCCAGGTTACGACTAAAACCACCCTTACCAGTAGCACAAAAATCACAGGCCATTGGACAACCAACCTGAGAAGAAACACAAACGGTTAAGCGTTTATAACTAGGAATACCCACAGTTTCAATTATATTGCCATCTGATAATTTTAGCAAATATTTAACTGTAGCGTCTGGAGCAACAGAGCGGTGATGTATAACAGAACGACCAATAGGAAAATCACTAATTTCCTCACGCCATTGCTTAGAAAATACAGTAATATCTGCAAGAGACTTAGCCCCTCTTTCATAAATCCATTGATATAGTTGTTTACCTCGATAAGCAGGTTGTCCCCGTTGTTGCACCCACTCTGTTAATTTAGCTAAGGATAAACCAAGAAGAGGAGTTTTAGTAGGTGTTATTAAAGTTTGAGTCATTGGTGATTAAGATATTTGTATCAATAATTTACATGTAATTATAGCACAGGCTTCTAGCCTATCAGTACAAAAACATTTCACCGTATTATATATTTATAGCGGTTTTCAAATTGATGAACTACATCATCATAACCAAAACCTTTTAGGGAGGTTGCATAAGGGCGTCCCTACTGTGGTCTACCAACATGAAAACTGCTGTAGGACTTACGAAAAAAAAACCGGTTAAGACAGTAAATCATTGTTTTTAACACATAAATATCTACGAGAAACCGGGTTTGTTCAGTTTGCCTGGGTAAGTCCTGATATTATTAGTGTATTCACAAAAAATATTTAGGTAGCGATCGCTTAATAATATCATGACAAGTTAAAGATTTGTAATTAAAGCTTGTAGTAGAGCTTGAGTAAAAAGATATAAATGGCTCTGGCCCTACGACAAACCATATATTTTTGATCACTTATTGTCCGGGCATCATATAAGCGATAACTAATTATCTTCGATTAGCTCCAGAATAAACCATACCTCTTTGAGCATCCAACGTCAAAATTGTTCCATCCCGCACTACATCAGTAGCATTTTTGACTCCCAGGATGACCGGCAACCCCAAACGTAAACCAATAACTGCAGCATGACTTGTAATACTATCTTCTTCGGTCACCACTCCAGAAGCCTGTTGCATTACCTCGACAAACTCAGCATTTGTCCGACTAACCACCAAAATTTCCCCTGGGTTAAAATCCCGAATCTCTATTGCATTGCGAGCAACCCGAGCGCGACCACTGACGGAACCCTGACCAACTCCAATACCTTGACCCAAAACCGCAGTTACCACCTCAACTTTAATTAAATCTGTTGAACCTGGTACACCTTGTAAAGTCCCTGCAGTCATCACGACTAAATCTCCATCAACCAATAAATCCTTTTCCTGAGCTACATTGACTGCTGATTGGAAAGTCTGACCTGCAGAAGGTAAATCCAATACCAATAGTGGTTTCACTCCCCATACAAGTTGTAACTGTCGCGCCACATCCACATGGGGAGTAACCGCCAAAATAGGAGTTTTAGGTCGAAACTTAGATACATTTCGTGCGGTTGCGCCTGTTTTAGTAAGACTCATAATAGCTGCGGCATCTAACTCTTGTGCGATCTGACTAACTGCATGACTAATAGAATTGGGGATAGAATTCCCTGTATTCTTTATACTCGCAACGTTGCAAGTGATAACTTCCTGTTCAATGCGTTTAGCGATAGTTGCCATTGTTGATACAGCTTCTACAGGATACTTACCCACTGCTGTCTCATTTGATAACATAACAGCATCAGTACCATCAATAATTGCATTTGCCACATCAGAAATTTCGGCACGGGTAGCCCGGGGATTATTTACCATACTATCTAACATTTGGGTAGCAGTAATTACAGGTATTCCCATCCTGTTAGAAGTGGAAATTAGTCGTTTTTGCAACAGAGGCACCTCTTCTGGTGGTAACTCTACTCCTAAGTCACCACGAGCAACCATCACCCCATTACATAAAGCCAAAATTTCTTCCATTTGTTTGATAGCTTCATGCTTTTCTATTTTAGCAATTATGGGAACTTTTTTCCCCGCATTAGCAATTAGTTGTTTAATTTCTATAACATCCTGGGGGTTACGGACAAAACTAAGTGCTACCCAGTCTACCCCTTGGTCGAGACCAAACATTAAATCTTTTCTGTCTTTGTCCGTTAGTGCTTTAATTGATAGATAAATTTCGGGAAAGTTGACACCTTTATTATTAGAAAGAGTACCTCCAACTACAACCCGACAATGTAGTTGTTTTTTTGCTTTATCTACTTTCTCCACCAACATTTCTACTTTGCCATCATCAAGGAGAATTTTTGCTCCTTCGGGTACTTCATCTGTCAGAAGTTCATAAGTTACAGAGGAAATTTCTTGAGTTCCTGGCATTAAGTGACTCGTCAAAATGAACGGGTCTCCATGCTCTAAAAATATTGAATCTGTTTCAAATTTACCTAATCTAATTTTTGGTCCTTGAAGGTCTTGTAGAATAGCTACCGTTTGATTTAGCTCAAAAGAGGTTTGTCGGATGAGGCGAATGCTATTCTGATGATTTTGATGGGTTCCGTGGGAAAAGTTGAGTCGCAGAGTTGTAGCCCCAGCTTTAATTATCTCCCGAAGAATATCAGGTTTAGTTATGGCTGGGCCAACTGTTGCTACTATTTTAGTTCGACGCAGATAATTTTGTAGTTCCATGGGTTTAGGATGCTGCTAAATAGATTCGGTAGGATAAATATCTTAATTTTTAATTCTTTGATGATAGTAATTATTCCAGAAACACTCATTAAAAAAACTCAGATTTATTTAATAAATAAACATAAAATAAGCAATTAGCACTAAAATACTAAAAGCTCACATGTTGGTTGACTTCTGGACGAACTTCCCATTTCAATCATACCTTATTTCCTAATTTATTATAACCTTGAGTGAGTTACTGAGGCACATTTATTTTTCTTCAAACTGATTTCCACCAAGTCTGAATTACTAGCTCTTAGTGCCTAAAATAAAGGAATTATGGCACTTACAACGAAAGGGAATTGCTATGGCTATTATCCTGGTGGGTGATACTGATATCTTAATATTAAGTATCATTAGCCGGAGCTTCGGAGAAAAGACAAAAATGAAGTAAATAAGTCTATAATATTATCTGGGCTGACTTAATATTTAATAATATTATTTAATAATACTTGTCGCACCAATAAATTAACTGCGTCTACTTTACTTTCATACTAACCAAAACTGATATCATAAATTAATAATTTATGAAAATTTTTGGGTAAAAATCAAAGTTTTAGTATACAATATATATCCACTATTAGAAGCCAGTAAACTCCAAAATATTGCTTAAATGACAGACGATATTATCTGCTTCAAGTATCGTAATATATATTATTTTATCCGATATTCGTATAAAGAAAGAGGATACTATAAATAGAGGGTCGTTTTAAAATTGTTAATCAATATAACCAGATTCAAATTCTTTAATAGATTTGCTCTGAGGTCTGAGTTGTCAGAGAACTATTGAAGTATTCCAGGAATGGCATAGCTTTCTTTAAATAAGACTGATATTTTCTTTAGTCTGAAGTACTCTCATAGCAGGAAAAACTTGTCTCAATCTAAAGTGAAATAACTATAGTTCTGTAGTGGGTATTTTGGTCTTGGGGTTGCATCATCATTGATTTTATAGATTATCAATGTTTCCCTATGAACTGTATCTAAAGATACTAAAAAATCTATAAATGAAACTAAATGTTTGCTGGAAAGGAACTAAACCATAGATATAATTATTTGTCAACCCCAGTACCTGAGTTGTCCCTATTATCTTGCAACCCAAATTTATTGTCCTAACCCAAAGACGTAGTGCTATAAAACGATACTTTATAGATTCAAGAACTGGGATAGCATTTATCTGGGATTAGGCCCTGGCATTGTAAAAACTTATTAATTTTATAGAAAAACATCAAAAAATAACGAAAAATATCTTAAACTGGGATTAGTTAAATTCCCATAAATAGGTTGATGAATGAAATTATCTGATTATGCAAAATCTTTAGGAGTCTGTTACAAGACAGCTTGGAATATGTGGAAACGGGGAGAGTTAGATGCTTATCAACTACCCAGTGGAACAATTATTGTTAACAACAATATCAACTCCTTTGAATGTAAATTTGTTAAAGTAGCCATTTATTGTAGAGTTTCTAGTGCTGAAAACAAGTCTAATCTTGAATCTCAAGCTGAAAGATTACTTAATTATTGCTCTTCCAAAGGTTATTCTGTTGTCAGGGTTGTTAAAGAGGTAGGTAGTGGAGTAAATGACAATAGACGAAAGCTTGTCAAGCTATTACAGGAAAATGATTATGACCTGATAGTTTGTGAACATAAAGATAGATTAAGTAGAGTGGGCTTTAATTATTTGAAAGTTCTCTTAACACAAACAAATAGAGACATTGAAGTGGTTAATTTAGCCTCAGAAGAAACTAATGATTTAATGGAGGATTTTGTCTCCATAATCACATCTTTTTGTGATCAGCTTTATGGACTTAGAATCAGAACAAGGAAAACAGAAGAGATAGTTAAATGTTTAAATTCGGAATAATGCAGGAACGTAGAACGTCTTATTATTTAAAAAAATTATCCCAATATAAATCACTTGATGCTCTAGCTTTCTTGTATAAAAATCTCTATAAAATGGCTAACTATATAGTTAGACAAGAATTTATTAATAAATGTTATTATCTAAATTATAACAAGGTTCAAAAGTTATTACAGTCGGGAGCAGATTATCAAGCAATACCAGGGAAAGTTTCTCAGCAGGTTTTAATTATTTTAGATAAAAATTGGCCAAGTTTTTTCAAGCTATAAGAGCTTATAATGAATGCCCAAGTAAGTTTAAAAGCCCTCCTAATTAGTAGAAATCAAAGTAATAATTAATGAAGAGAGTTATACTTCAATTGCTAGTTTTTTAGACTTGGACGATCTAACAATTTATCAAAAAGGTTTCAAATATAGATTTAGTGGATATGATGTGAGAAGAAGACTTTATGAAGCTTCAAATGCTCTCAAATACAAGGCTGATGTCAATGGAAGTTTAAACATATTATGAAAAGCAGTCCCAAACGCTTTTAGCAATGGGAATGAGGGTGTTGTAGTTCACCCCGTAATGGTTACCCCTACAGGACTTACCCAAAGACACTAACTGTAGTGTAAATATCGGATCAGGATTATCAAAAATACACCACATATAGAAGCAATACCTAAGTCATGCCTTAATTAAAACTAGGCCAAGAAATATTTTTCTATAGATTTAGTAACTATAACCTCTTGTGATTATAGGAGAGAGGTCAATACATTTGACTTTTTTGTCAAAAGTCCAGTTAGTTAGTCACAATAAAAATATTTTTCTCTATTTAAGAGATATAGGGATCATCCTTAACTTTTTTTGTTTTATCTCTTGACAAAAACACTAATTATACTATAAAACTTGGTGTTGTTTTACATATATTTACAAAAAGTTGTATGTGTCGTATCCTACTAGAATCAACGTTAATTAATATTAAGGAGTAGAAATAAGAATGTTAGAGGCAGGACTGCAAACAACAGTCCCAAGAGAGTTTCTTGGCTCATCTGGAGGCTTGAATACTAACTTACTGATGTTTTTGAGTGCTTTAGGAATAGTACTTTTTTCGACCTGTGGTTACTTTTACTGGCACTTTCCTGGTTGGTGCTGCTTCTTAATGAATGTAGTGGCCTTACATATGGCAGGAACAGTTATTCACGATGCGTCCCATAATTCAGCCCACAAAAACCGCTTAGTGAATGCTATTTTGGGTCATGGCAGCGCTCTACTTTTAGGTTTTGCTTTTCCAGTATTTACACGAGTACATCTACAGCATCATGCTCACGTTAATGACCCAGAAAATGACCCAGATCATTTTGTTTCTACTGGTGGGCCCCTATGGCTAATTGCAGCTCGTTTTTTTTACCATGAAATCTTCTTTTTTAAAAGACGACTGTGGCGAAAGTTTGAGCTATGGGAATGGTTTTTCAGTCGTTTGGTGGTCTTTATTATTGTAGGGTTATCTATATATTATGGGTTTGTGGGCTATATTTTAAATTTCTGGTTCTCCCCTGCTTTGGTAGTAGGTATAGCTCTAGGGTTATTTTTTGATTATTTGCCTCACCGTCCCTTTCAAGAACGCGATCGTTGGCATAACGCTAGAGTTTATCCCAGTCCCATTCTCAATATCCTGATTTGTGGACAGAACTACCACTTAATTCATCATTTATGGCCTTCTATACCTTGGTATAATTACAAACCTGCTTATGAGGCCATGAAACCACTTTTGGATGTTAAAGGCTCTCCTCAATCTTTGGGACTTTTGCAAGGAAAAAACTTTTGGAGTTTTCTCTACGATGTTTTTTTAGGAATTAGGTTTCATAAACATTAACTAATTTTTGTGATATTTTTTTTCTTTTTTATTGCAGAAAAAATTCTTTTACTACCAACAATTTATGTTTTTAATTAGTTTTAATTAGTTTTCTATTTTGTAGGGCAGGTATCTTACCTGTGACATTTGTGCCTCTATAGCATAGGCATAGTACTTCACCCTTAATCAAAACTGCTATCAGAAAAAAACTTGATCTGTGGCATCGGCATTTTACCTGTATCGGATATAAATAATAATTTTTCTCAAAAGCTTTTCTATATTTCCTAATAGATGTCTCCTCATGGTTCTTTTGCCCCTTGTCTTGCTGTTCCAAAATGGGCATTCTTGGAGAGGTCTAATACCCCTAACCCCTCCCAGGAACAGGAGAGTAACTTCTAATCTTTTCCAGGAGGGGAATGGGTAGAAGAGCGATCGCTCTTCTCATCTCTGGTAGGGAAAAAGGTATTTTAAATATATTTACTGTTAGGAAATATCTATAAGAAATGCACAGATAAGTTCTCCCCTGTTATGTCAAATTTGATGTGAAGAAAGATGTTGATCAAGTATAGATGATGGAGGGAGAGAGAAGGGCAATAGGTACAGAAATTCCATGGAATGTCGATACAAGATAATTAATGCACTACTGACTTTTTATTATTAAAAAAGTTATTGGAAGTAGTTGAAATTTATAAATCAAGATTACTAAATAATTGGGTAGAGAAGGAATAAAGAATAAAAAATGATAAATTTAAGTGAAAAGGTTATTTTAATTACAGGTGGATCTAGTGGTATTGGTGCCGCAACAGTGCAAACTTTGGCAAAAGCAGAAGCTAATGTTGTTTTACACTACTATCACAAACAGGAAGCAGCAGAAACTATAGCTGATAAAATTGGTAAAGATAAATGTTATTTACTAAGAGGAGATTTAGCTGAGAAAAATGCTGCTGTAAAATTGTGGCAAGAGGCGATCGCCTGGAAAAATCATATTGATATTTTGGTGAATAATGCTGGTATTTTTGTCAGTGCCGGTGTGGAGGATGAAATAGATATTTGGACTAATGCTTGGCAACAAACCTTGCAAGTAAATTTAATCGCAGTTGCGGATCTATCTCGAGAAGCAATTCGTCATTTTCAGACTCGTAACGGTGGTACTATTATTAATGTTGCCAGTCGTGCTGCTTTCCGAGGAGACGACCCTCAACATATTCACTATGCGGCGAGTAAAGGTGGTGTTATTTCTCTGACTCGTACTATTGCTCGTGGTTTTGCTAAGGATAATATTTTGGCTTATGCGGTGGCACCAGGGTTTGTTCGTACAGAGAGAGTGGAAAGTTACCTCGAAGAAGTAGGGGAAGAATTCGCTAAGGGCGATATTCCTTTAGGTAAGTTGGCAACACCAGAAGATGTTGCTAATGTCGTAGCTTTTTTAGCATCCGGTTTAGCACCTCATACGACAGGAACAACTATTGACATTAATGGTGCTTCTTATGTACATTAACATTCACCTGATGCCTCACTTAAGTGAAAATATGACTTATTTTCTAGTTATCAAATGAAAACTGCTATATATAATGTCTGGATAATTAAGTAATAAAAAAATTTTTGTTTGTAGTAGGGCTTGAGCCATAATCCCAAATTCATATCTATAAACAGTGTTTTCCCATGACCTAATTCTTCATGGATAATTTTTGTAATTATCAAGTAAAAACCCCTATATATAATCTCTGGATAATATAGAGAGGAAAGGATAAAATATGATCAGCTTCCCCTCGAAATTTTATCAAAAAATTTGGAAGTAAAAGCCTTGTTGGTGCGTTAAAAAGAGCTAGGATGTATTCACCTATCAATACATCTCTTGATTAAATTATTCATAATTATTGTGCCAAGTAGTGTTTCATCTTTAATTCAAAATAACTATATTTTTGCCAAAATACTGTCCTGATTTAAATGACATAGAAGATGATTTTAGTGCATTAAAAAGAGCTAGAATGTATTCACCTATCAATACATCTCTTAATTAAATTATTTGTAATTATTGTGCCGTAAGTGTTTCATTCTTATCTCAAATAACTACAATTATTCATGGATATTTTTGTAGTGATTAAGTTAAAATTCCTATATAGCAATGCGCCCATAGGTCGCAACATATATAATGATAATAACATACCCACTTCCCTAGAAAAACAATGAATATTTTAGATGAACTAGACGATTTTATAAATAAAACAAAAGAGTCAAAAGAAATAAAAAGAGCCTTGGCAGTCAAAATGATTTTGTCGGGAAAATCCTACCGTGAAATTAAAGAATTATTAAATGTTTCTCACAGTTTTATTAGTGAATGGAAAAATCAAGCAATATTTCATGGTGTAGAAAGTTTAAAGCTTCAATATAAGGGAACACAAGGTTACTTAAAGGCTGTGGAAAAAGAGCAAATAATTGAGTGGATGAGGGCACAAAGTAACCTAAGATTATCAGATTTACAAAATTATTTAAATAAGCAATATGATGTAGTTTTTGAGTCTAATCAAAGTTATTATAAATTATTGAAAGAAGCAGGAATAAATTGGAAAAAAAAACTCAAAATATAAATCCTGCTAAAAATGATGAATTAGTGCAAGAAAAAAAAGTTAGGGAGTAACTATTGGTCAAATGGTAATTCATTAATAGAGGCTAAGAAGCTTGCAGTGTTTATGGTTAACTAATTCCATTTATTATGGGGTAACTTCCTAAGCTATACTTGGGGAAGAAGAGATAAAGGAATAGAAATTCCTATTAAAAATGAAATCTAAAGACAAACTTATTCTGGAGCCTATTGTTATAAAACTAAGGAATTTATTGTGCTAGAATTAAACAAGTAAAAATACTGAAAATACTATAGAATTTGTTAAATGTTTAAAAGAGCAAAGACCGGGAAAAATATTGGCAATATTTGGGGACGGTGGAAGTTATCATAACTCTCAAGATTTTCGATAATTATTGAAGTTAATTAATCAGGAAAAAACCGAAGAAAAATGATTGATAAATTGTCTAAAATTTGCTCCGAATGCCCCAGAACAAAACCCTGTAGAAAATATTTGCTTACAAACCAAAAAATTCATGGTTACATTTTATCATCTTTGTAGTTCTTTTAAAATAGTTAAGTGGTTATTTAAATTTTTTGCAGACGGTCAAATCTTTGATTTTCCAAAACTTTTTCAGTATAGAATTTGGCCACAACCACCCAGAGGATTGCTATATATAATCTCTTGATAATAAGTAATAAAAAAAAAATTGTTTGTAGTATGGCTTGAGCCATAATACCAAATTCATATCTAGGAACAGTGTTTTCCCATGACCAAATAATTTATAGATAATTTCTGTAGTTATCAAGTGAAAACCCCTATATATAATCTCTGGATATATAATCTCTGGATAATAGCGATCGCCAACCTTAAGCAAGAACTAAATGCAGTTATCCCAGCTCACTATTATCAAGAATCTAATATTCAAGATATTGCTGACTATATTAGTGAGTCTCTGGGTCTTTCCCAAAAGGGTGCGGAAACTGAGGGTAAGTCCTGTGTATTTGCAGAGGTAAGGGATAAGTCTGTGGCTCCCCTACTTTTCCCTCCCAACATTCCATACTACACGAAATCCAATAAAGTTTTTGTGGAAGTTGCGCTTATAGTCGTTGACGCGATAGGCAGAACGACAATGATTAGGATAGAAGTTCCAGGAGCCTCCCCGCAGTGGAGAAAAGTTTTCGTTTCCAGTTTCCCAAGCACTTCCGTCTGTAGGGGCTCCTTCATAGTTGTTATGTAAAACATCCTGACACCATTCCCACACATTGCCGTGCATATCGTATAAACCAAAGGCGTTGGGAGGATAACTTCCTACATCTGTTGTTTCTTTTCGATATTTTCCTTTCGGCGCATTACCATAAATGTAGTTACTGTTATAGTTGACTAACTCAGAGGTTATAGTTTCCCCAAAATAGAAAGGTGTGGTTGTTCCTGCACGGCAGGCATATTCCCACTGACTTTCACTGGGTAATGTGTAGTTTTTCCCGGTTTTCTCGGATAGCTTTTGACAAAATTCTGCCGCGTGGTACCAATTTACTGTTTCTACAGGGCGGTTTGCACCTTTTGACTTAGAAGGGTTATTTCCCATAATAGCTTGATATTGGTTTTGGGTAATGGGATATTTGCTCATATAAAAGGGTTGAAGGGTTACTTGATGTTGGGGACCTTCACTACGGTTTCTTTTGGCCTCATCTTCTGGGGAACCCATGATAAAGCTTCCTCCAGGGGTATAAACTATTTCCAATTTAATGTCATTACCTAGATTTTCGATTTTTTGTCTGGCGCTTCCCTGGCTACGTTGAATAATATGGCCATAGTTGTCGACCCTTACAACTTCAAAAGTGAATAGCTCTCCTTTTTCTGATTCAGATGTTGATGGTTGAGTCATTTCAATTATAAAGAATTAATTATTTCTGTATGATAATTGATTTTATTTTTTATTTTTAGTTTTATTTGTCAACTGCTACAAATAGAGAAATCTGAAAAAAAATTTTCCCTTTGGGGGAAGGGAGAGGAAAAAGAAAAACAGGGTAAAGGGTAAAAGGGTTGAGCAGTTATAGTTATTTATAGTCGTTTTAATTAAGATTAAAATAAAAAAGGAATATTTGTCTCAATTCTTTATTAAAATGACTATATGCCGCCATCTGAGACAACACGAAAACCAAAACTGTCAGAGTGGTTGTCGCTCCTATAGATGTCGTTGCGAGTCGCAGAACGGCAGTTATGAGGATTGATGGCCCAGGATCCCCCCCGCAGGGGTGAACGATTTTTATTTCCATCTAGCCAAACACTCCCATCTGTAGGGGCATCATCATACCTACTATGCCATTCATCAGCACACCATTCCCATACATTACCGTGCATATCATATAAACCAAAGGCATTAGGAGGAAAACTTCCCACATCTGTTGTTTGTTTTCTATATTCTCCTTTCGGTGCGTTACCATAAGAAAAGTTACCATTATAGTTAACTAGCTTGGACGTTATAGTTCTGCCAAAATAAAAAGCTGTTATTGTTCCCGCACGACAAGCGTATTCCCACTGACTCTCACTTGGTAGTCTGTAGTTTTTCCCGGTTTTCTTGGATAGGTTTTGACAAAATTCTGTCGCGTCATACCAAGTGACGCGTTCTACAGGACGTCTGCCTCCTGGAAAACGAGAAGGATTTTTTCCCATAATGGCTTGATATTGGTTTTGAGTTATGGGATATTTACTTATATAAAAAGGTGGGAGGGTTACTTGATGTTGTGGACCTTCCTTACCCAGTCTCCTTGGTTCATTTTCCGGCGACCCCATCAGAAAAATTCCCCCTGGAATATAAACCATTTCCAATTTAATACCATTACCCAAATCTTCAATTTTTTGTTTAGCACTTTCCTGGGTTCGTTTAATACTAAAACCTCGCTGAGATTTCTTGATAGTTACAACTTCAAAAGTAAATAGCTCCTCTTTTTCTGGTTGAGATATTGGTGGTTGAGATATTGGCAGTGGGGGAATAGACTGAATTTTATATTGAGATGTCTCCTGAATAAGAGATAAAATTTCTCTTACATTTTTAAACCTTTTCTTAGTTGCCCCCACAATCATTTTATCTAAAATTTCTCCAAATTCATCACTCACATTTGACTTTAAATAATCCCGCCATACCCAATCATTTTCACTCACATTAAATAAATCAACAGGTTCTATTTTAGTTAATAAATGAATACAAGTTACACCCAGACTATAAATATCACTAGCAAAAATTGTTTTTCCTACTGCTTGTTCTGGTGCAAAATATCCAGCAGAACCAATAACAGTTCCCGTTCTTCCCAAAGCAGTCATTGTGGCATATTTAGATGCCCCAAAATCTACTAATACTAATTGATTATCTTTCCTTCTTCTAATAATATTCTCTGGTTTAATATCTCGATGAATAATTTGTTGAGAATGAATAAATTCCAAGACTGGTAATAAATTTTTTAACAACTCTATAATTTTGATTTCATTAAAAGCTCCTGATTCTTCTAATTCTTGTTTTAAAGTTTTTCCATGGATGAATTCTTGTACTAAATACTGTCGATTATCCTGAGTAAAATATGCTAAAAGTTCGGGGATTTGTGGATTTCTACCTAGACTATCTAAACGTTTAGCTTCTAAGGCAAATAATTCCGCTGCTTCTTCTAAAATTTGAGTTCCTTGTGCTTGAGGGAAAAATTGTTTAATTACACAAAAAGGTTCTGAAGGTTTGTATTTATCAATTGCTTGAAAAGTTCTACCAAATCCTCCTTGCCCGATAATTTTTATTGGGCTATAACGTTCGGCTAAAAGTAATTTTTCTCCACAGGTGGTACAAAATTTTGTTTCTGGTGGATTTGATGTTGAACAATTAGGATTTAAACATTCAGTCATGTCAGTTATTAATTATCAAATTATATGGATAATATTATACAGGACTTACGCAAGCACACTATATATAGGGCACAGTTATATTGAATTATTAATGCTATGATTAGTCTTTTTCGGATATATATTACTATGAAGATATATTATTTAGTAATAGTAAAATCACAAATGGTTAAATTTATTTAATCAAAATCTTTAATGATTAGACAATAATGACAGGATTATATTACAGATGGATTTGAATTATGTTGTAACTTGTCAATATTTACTTAAATTTCACACAAATTATACAATCATCCTCCTTAGCACTCCCCAGAATGTAGCCGAAGTTTATGAAATTGCTATGACAGTACTTACCCAAACTTGTCGATAATACCCTATCTATAGAAGGCGAATGCTATTAGAACCCTACTATATATTGTGTTTCCCCGTAACTCCTGATTTGATTAAGTCAATATTCCCATTCTTAGACGATCCATATAATTTTGCAAATCCTTTGCTACTTGGGCACACAAAAAATACCCACCCAAAATGTTAGGAAAAGCCATTGAAAGTAGAGTAGCATCACTAAAATTAATTACAGAAGATGGATTAGATACTGAACCGACAAAAGTAGCAATTAAAAACAAGCTCTTGTAAATAATTAATCCTTTACCACCAGATAAATAATCCCAACAACGTTCGCCGTAGTAACTCCAAGAAATCATGGTGGAAAACGCAAAACAGAAAACAGCGATCGCTAATAAAATAGGAAACCATGCCAAAACAGTACCAAAAGCCGCGGCAGTTAATTCTGCCCCTTTCTTTGCTTCCCGCAAAACAGCAAATTCTTCAGCATTATATGCCTTAGTAATAACTATTACCAAAGCCGTCATATTGCAAACAACAATAGTATCAATAAACGGTTCTAATAAGGCGACCAAACCTTCGCGAATAGGTTCATCAGTTCTGGCAGCAGAGTGAGCGATCGCTGCCGAACCGACGCCAGCTTCATTAGAAAAAGCCGAACGTTGAAATCCCTGAATAATTACACCAATAATCCCACCCTCTACTGCTTTAGGGGCAAAAGCACCAGAAATAATAGTAACGATCGCCCCAGGAATTTCGGTAAGATTAGTCAGAAGAATAAATAGGCAAGCCAAAATATAGAGCAGACACATCAAAGGAACAAGAGTACCTGCTACTCTACCAATACGCTGGATACCACCAATAATGACTAATCCGACCAAAACCACCAGCACTAAACCATAAACCCAACTAGGTAAACCTGGCAATACATTTGAAACGGCACCATAAGACTGATTTGCCTGAAACATATTAGCCCCACCGAAAGCAGCAGAAATACACAATATAGAGAAGACTACAGCAAGAACTCTACCTAAAGTTCTCTGCCCCATTTCTGCTAAACCTGCAGATAGGTAGCGCATTGGCCCACCAGAAACACTGCCGTCAGGTTTAATAATGCGATATTTTTGAGCCAGGGTACATTCTAGAAATTTACTAGTCATCCCAAAAAAACCAGCGATCGTCATCCATAATACAGCACCAGGACCCCCCATACTCACTGCTACAGCTACACCGGCGATATTTCCTAACCCTACTGTTCCTGATAATGCTGTTGCCAAAGCTTGAAAATGTGAAACTTCTCCTTGAGCTTCAGGATCATCATATTTACCTCTAAGGATATCAATGGCGTGTTTAAAACCATAAATATTGATAAATTGCATCCTAATAGTAAAAAAAAATGCGCCAATAATTAGCCATAAAATAATTAAAGGAAAACCGCCGATACTAAAAAAAAGGATGTTAAATATTACATCTACGAAACTCGAAAAACCTTGATCAATGCTGTTGATGAAACTAGCTCCTTTTTCTGGTTCTGTTGCTAAAACAACAGTAGGCGTTAATATAGATAGGAGTATATATAGCCAAGTTTTTCTTTTCATTTTAAATTTTACCCATGAATCATTTTTTTAATTAGATACTTATAACATAAAAGTCTAATTTTTTTCTGGTTGGCAATTTCATTAGATCACTTTAAGGATAAGAGAAAAGGTTAAAAAGTTTTGGGAAAGATTAGACCTATGATTATTAATCCCTTGTCCGATTTCTTCTTTCTGCACAACTAAAATTCCTGTTTTTTTACTAATATAATCATGTAATTATTATCTGATAATTAAAGATTTTCAGCAAATATATTTAACATTTTGTAACCTTGTTTTAATATATATTAAAAGTAATATCTATCCGAAAGAAACTAATTATAGTATTGACAATTTCCTAGTTGAGAGTACCCTATATATAGGGTACTTGCATAAGTCCTGTTAAAAATTACTTCTGAGTTCTGAGTTATAACTTCTGATTTGTGCCTAGCCCTGGGTGGTTGACTTTTAACTTTTGAACTCCAAAAATTCCAGCTAAAAGCAACCATCCAATAGTATTAACTCGCAAATCAAACAAACTCACATCAAACATATTAAATATAGTACA
>JAKQYE010000124.1:0-12345 GCA_023356605.1 Trichodesmium sp. MAG_R02
TTATAATTACAGCGCTTTTTAAATTGATGAACCACATCGCCATAACCAAAACCTTGTAGGGACGTTGCATGCACAGTAGGGACGTTGCATAAGGGCGTCCCTACTTTGGTCGAGGGACATGGAAAATGCTGTAAAGTTTACCCACTAGAATTGAAAATATACACCATCTGTGGGGGTTGACGGGTATTGACCTCTACTAGATATAGCCCTTGGCGGGTAAGTTCTGATTACTTTAGGGAGGACACCTAGAGTTTGCTGAGGAACATGTGTAGGGAACTAGAAGGGGCTAAATGGGGCTGAGGATGAGGATAAAGATATACTGTGCGATCGCTCCATATATACTAGACCTTAGGGATGCATATATAGAGATTCCCTTTTTGAGAATCAACCTAGGGTAGTATTTAGAGTGTTAAGGCGATCGCCGACCCATTGTCAATAAGCTAAACGGAATCTAGAGAATCAATTTTTTTGTTTTTGATAAAGAGACTTAAATAGTTGTTGTCGTTTTTTATGATCAACAATAGGTAAAGGATAATCCATACCCTCTGGAATATTGCCAGTAACTAAATATTTTGTATCTACAGGACCCAACTCTGAAACCCATTGTCGAATATATTCCGCCTCCGGGTCATACTTTTGTGTTTGAGATGTAGGATTAAATATTCTCAAAGGTTTTGGGTCCATTCCGCTGGAAGCACTCCATTGCCAGCCACCATTATTAGCACAAAGATCCCCATCTATCAAATTCTGCATAAAATATTTTTCCCCCCACTGCCAATCAATAATTAAATCTTTGGTCAAGAAACTAGCAACTATCATCCGGCAACGGTTGTGCATCCAACCCGTTTCATTTAACTGACGCATAGCAGCATCAACAATAGGATAACCTGTCTTGCCCTCACACCAAGCTTGAAAATATGCTTCATTATTCTCCCAAGGAAAATTTTTCCAATGTTCCCGGTAAGGACCTGTTTCCAATTCGGGATAATGGTACATAACATATTGATAAAATTCCCGCCATGCTATTTCTTTTTGCCAGGTTTCAATATTTTTAAATGCTTCATCACTACGGCAATTTTCAATTAATTCTTCAGTTTTTGCCCAAACTGTACGAATACCAATACTACCAAATTTAAAGGCCGCACTGAGTTGGGATGTTCCATCAATAGAGGGAAAATTTCGTTGTTCTTCATATGAATATATCACCCCATTAGAAAATGTTTCTAATTTTTCTAAAGCCACAGTTTCTCCAGGTTCAAGAATGAGTTGATTTTCCCAATTAAATCCTAATTGTTTAGCAGTTGGTAAATCAATAACTCCTATTTTTGTTGTGTGTTGAAGTTCCTCTTCAGTTAAACCTCTAAGTAGGGGAGTCTCAAGTGGATTAGATTTTTTTTTACTCTTCCAAGTTTTCCAAAAAGGAGTATAGACAGTATAATACTTTTTTGTGGAAGTAAATATTTCTTCTGGGGAACAAAGAACTTGATCCCAAAAAGTTTTTACCTGAATATTTACAGCTTCTAAACTTTTTTTAACTAAGCGATCGCGTTCCCGACTATAAGGTTCAACATCCAAGTTCCAATATACAGCTTTAGCCTCCAAAAAAGTTGCTAATTTTGGTATAGCTTCCCTAGGTTGTCCTGACATTATTAAAAGTTGACTACCTATTTGTTTATAACGTTTTTCCAGATGTTGTAAACAACCAATCATATAAGTAACTCTCACAGAAGCAACATCATCTCGCTTGAGAATATTTTCATCAAGACAAAATATACCTACTACAGTTTCACCTTCTTGAGATGCTTGTGTGAGTCCAATATTATCTGAAATTCGTAAATCACGCCGATGCCAAAATAGGATTAAGTTAGACATTTTGTTTAAGTTTACTGTTGACCTTAATAACTGAGTTTAGAGTAGTTCTCAGTTATTTCTCATTTTTATTTTGGTAGTTTTGCATAGTAATAATAAATCAGGACAAACAACAGCTATTTGGGAGGGCAAGATGTTCCTACTGCCTATAACAGAGTAAATGCACAAGCTCATATTAATAAAGCTAAAGTACTAACTATTGGTGGGTTGCGACTCACAGTTAAGATTTTAGTTCCCACCTCATAAGTATTGCCGCCCTTTCACGTCAGCGACAGCCAAAACCCAACCTACTTACTGGACTATTTCATCTTAAAAGTTTGTAAGTCTACAACTGTTATTTACCCTTGACCTTGTTATTAGCAGGACTTACGCAAATCAACCATTAAAACACCATATGTAGGAGCTTTCTGGCATTCGCCCTCACCCTCATGTAGTGCCGGTGGGTAAGTCCTGATTAAATACAACCACGGGGATAAGATTCCTCTTACACGTAATTTTCACCATTTACCATATACATTATTTGCCCGAAATATGCTGTATTATATTTCCTGAATAAGAGTCAAAAAAATATCATATCCTACTCTACTTGAGGAATTTCAACCATACTAATCATCAATAATTCGTGCAAAAACTTACGATAAAATATTACAACCAATTGAAGATTGCTAGACTGAATTATCATTACTATATTCCTGATAAAAATGGTTTTGCCAAAAACAAACTACAGACTGATTTAGCATCTACAAATTCTCCCTCTAAAATAGCTTTTTCTAATTCTTTAGGAGTCATTAAAACTGTTTCCATATCCTCATCAACATCTTGTGCCGGAGGATTTTCTAACTTCTCTAAATCTTCTGCCAAAAAAGCATAAATAAATTCATCCGAATATCCAGGAGCCAGGGGAAACTCTCCTAACTTTTGCCATTTATTTGCTCGATAACCTGTTTCTTCCTCTATTTCTCGTTTAACAGTCTCAGCAGGATTTTCATTTTCCTCTATCGTACCTGCGGGAAATTCTAAAATCCTACTTTGAATAGCAAACCTATATTGTTTTACTAAAACTAATTTTCCATCTGAAGTAACAGGAATACACAAAGCACCTCCAGGATGACGAATACATTCCCAGTCACCTTCAACTCCATTAGGTAGACGTAGATAGTTAACGTCAAAATTAAATTTTCTACCTTTATATAACAGACGTTGTTCAATAATTTCAGGGGGTTCTTGATTTGGCATAAAACATAAAAAAAATTAAGGCTTAACTATATAATATCATCCTAAGTATTCAACTGTCAGCTATCAGTTATCAGTTATCAGCTAGAAGGAGGAAATAAGAATTAAAAGTCTGACACCGAAAAGATGATAAGCTTTACTTAGTAATTTATTACTTTCATACATCCTTTTGCCCAGCATGAACAATAGAGTTTCGAGCTGACTGCTAAAGTGCTGAATGCTTACCTAAATTCTAAATTCTATTATTATAGCTTACTAATACGCATTTAAAATGAGTATTAGCTTAATACCATTCCTTGATAAAGCTGCAACTTAATAAATAGGAGAAAATTATTCATTAAAGGTCAACTTTTTTAAGCTGTGACTTACCTATATTCTGATTACTTCAGCCTATAACTTATAACCGATAACATTCTCAAAAAAAAATACTTAACAGTCAAATCAATATGTTTAATAAAATAATTTGGGGTACAATTGGTGGAACTCTTTGGGGGACTTTATTATGTGCTGCTTTAGCAGGTTTATTTATCGGAATTAATAAAAATTTATCGACTATTGTAAGTGCATTATTCATGGGTATTTTGTGGTGTATAATTATTAGTATGATTTGGAAATCATTAATGGGTAGAAAAGATGAATCTAGTAAAAATTATATAATAGCTGGAATTATTGGTGGTTTTTTTCTCGGTAGTGTTATTGGAGGATTAATGTTAGCAATATTAAATCGGGATGCTAATTTTGGTAAGGCATATATATTGGGAGCATTTTTAGGAGGATTTTTTGGTTTTATTTGGAGTTTATTTAAACCTCCCATGTTTTTGGGAGGCGTGAGAATTTGGGGTAAATCTGGAGCAATTTTAGGTGCAATTTGGGGTTCTTTTTTTGGCACAATTATCGGTATAGTTACCACAGTTAGTTTACTATTTTGGAGTTCAGCAAATATTGATATTAGCCCTAATAACTTACCTAAATTATTAATAGCTACTTTGATTTTTGGTGGTGGAAATGGCGCTATTGGTGGAATTATATCAGGAATTATATTCGGTGGATTAATTATGGCTCCTCCTTTGCCTTTAGCATTAGAATTAATTGGGATAAGAGGTGCAATTGTTGGAGCAATTTGGGGTTCTTTTTTGATGGCGATCGCTTTCGGAATTATTGGCGGAATTTTATCTATAACTATTGGTGATGATTTGTTTTTAAATTTAGGAATTAGTGGTCAAGTTACCTTGCTCAGAGGAGTAATTATTGGTACAGGTATTGGCTCAATTTGGGGAATAATTTCTGGTACTTTTTGGGGTAGTTTTGGTAGATGGTAATACTAAATTTGGTTTACATAAGAGGTTTATTAAAAGGGTAAAGTAGTTATGTACTCTGCCAAGAGGCAGAAGGGTTAGAAAGATTTGGAGAAAGTAGCTTTTTATAGTTCAGATTATGATTTTTTTCTTACTTTTAACTTTTAATTTTTGACTTTTGACTTGTATTTTTATACTACTTTTTATTGTACGGAATGCAGGCTTGATCTTTTTAGACCAGAAAGCTTCAACTTCTTCCCCTCCTACCACCTACCACCTGCCACCTGCCACCTGCCACCTGCCACCTGCCACCTAACACCTGCCACCTAACACCTAACACCTGCCACCTGCCACCTACCACCTGCCACCTGCCACCTGCCACCTGCCACCTACCACCTAACACCTGCCACCTAACACCTGCCACCTACCACCTACCACCTACCACCTACCACCTACCACCTGCCACCTGCCACCTGCCACCTGCCACCTACCACCTGCCACCTAACACCTAACACCTAACACCTGCCACCTAACACCTGCCACCTAGCTTTTCACTGATTTCTAAATTTAGGATTAACAAATTCATTCAGTCCTTCTCCTAATAAAGATAACCCAACCACCATTAAAGTT
This sequence comes from Trichodesmium sp. MAG_R02, assembly GCA_023356605.1. Lineage (GTDB taxonomy): Bacteria > Cyanobacteriota > Cyanobacteriia > Cyanobacteriales > Microcoleaceae > Trichodesmium. Next base: position 5,028 of record JAKQYE010000124.1, read on the forward strand.
AAAATACAACCAGGAAAAAAAGCAGGCCACCAAATACCAGTTGGTAAAGCATCCAAAGCTAACCTTAAATCATTTCCCCATTCAGCAGTTTCAGGAGGTAAGCCTAATCCTAAAAACCCCAATCCTCCTAATACTAAAACTGCGTCTGCAGCATTAAGAGTAAATAATACAGGTACACTCTGAATAACATTTAAAAATAAATAACGAGTCAACACTCTCCAAGTATTAGCACCCATAGCCCTAGCCGCTTCAATAAAAAGTTCCGTTTTGACACTAACTGTATGGTTACGAACTACTCGATAATACTGTGGAATATAAGCAATACTCAGAGCGATCGCTGCATTTAATATTCCCTTTCCAACGACAAAAGCCAAAGTTATAGAAAGTAATAATCCAGGTAAAGTATAAACAGTATCCATAAAAAATATTAAAACTTTATCAATTCTACCTCCCAGATAACCACTTATCATTCCCAAAGGGACACCAATAATTAAACTTAATGCTGTGGCTAAAATTACAACTTGCCAAGCAACTTGTGCGCCGAATAAAGTTCGAGAAAATACATCATAACCTTGACGACTTGTGCCAAACCAATGTTTAAAAGAAGGTGGTTGATGTATAGGGTTACTGAGAAATTCTTGAGGGTCTTGGAGTAAGTCTAAATTTTCTAAAAGTGGAGCAAAAACAGCGATGAATATAAACAGAATTGTAATGATTATACCTGCCCACATCATCTGCATTGAAATATTGTTTTTATTAGAGAAAGTGAAAAATCTAGCTAGTGAAAATCTACTTGTCATAATCTGGTAATTTCTCAACTTAGGAGATAGAACTATAGCACAAATTGAAATACTTTAATAAGTAGATATATAAGAAGCTGCTTGATAAATGCTGCTATAGATTGATCAATTCTTTTTAACAACATCACTCCCTAACCCTTCTCAAAAAGGTGCAGGGAATTTTCAAAGCCTCTCTCCTCGTAGGAGGGAGATTTTTTTATGAGTTTACAAACAGATTCTAAAACTAATTAGATATCTATAACAAATGATAAACATTAACTTTTATGTAGCCAACCATTAATAGTAAAGCGACCATCTGCAAAATTTTTAGAAGGGCAATTTACTGGTAAAACTTCGTGCCAATAGCGACTAAGAAAGAAAATAATACTGTTATTTTTCGGTGCAATTTTCTTAAATGAATTTGCTTGCTTTAAGTAATTATTATCTATTTTCTCATCATATAGAACTAATTCTCCCCCAGAAAATTGTTGAGGCTGTTGATAAAAATAATAAACGTAGGTAATTTCTCTTTTAGCAACATTTGGTCTTCCATTATCATTATGTGTCTGATAATAATGACCATGATTATGAGCTGTTACTTGTGCTTCTATTCGAGCAATGGGAAATTCTTGATGGCCAAGTTTAGCTAAAACTTGAGGTAAAACTAATCTAATTCGACTACTAATTCTGTCTTTGGAAATAGGTGCTAAATGTAATACTTTTGATATGCGAAAGTCAGGGTCATTTGAGCCTAAGCTAGTAGTACTTTTTTCAAAATATGCTTCTAGTTTAATGACAGATTCGATAATTTTTTGATTTTCTGCCTGAGTTAAAAAATTCTCAATTTTCACACATTTTGATTTCAATAAATTTTGCTCATATTTGTCACTGCACATAATTAGTTATTTGACGTATAAATTTTATATTTTATAGTATATTTCAAGTATATAAAGTACAAACATTGATAATAAAACCGCAACCATTCAGCTATAGCAATTCTATGAGTGTTCGTGGCAAAAATTCTACTGCTTTTTAGGGAATAGGAAATAGGGAATAGAGAGTAGGTAATAATTTTAAAAATTTTATTTACTTTTTAATTTGTCGCAACCTATGGGCGGACTGCTATATTAACAGTCAGCTAGAGGGCTTTTCCTAGATAATGCTGGGAAAAAGAGCCATGAAAGTAATAAATTACTAATTAAAGTTTATCATCTTTTTAGTCTTGGACTTTTAATTATTCTTGGAGGCTAATTTTTCCTTCTAACTGATAGCTGAATGCTTACATAAAACCCTTGTAGGACAGATATCTTACCTGCGATACATGTGTCTCATTTTAATGAAATCTACTGTATATTAACTGCGACGTATCCAACCATTAATAGTAAAGCGACTATCTGCAAAATCTTGAGAAGGACAAGTTACTGGTAAAACTTCGTGCATATAACGACTGAGGAAAAATACAATACTGTTATTTGTAGGCTCTATAGTTTTAAATGTTGTAGCTTTGACATAGTGTTTTCCTTGAATTTGACTATCATAAATTATTAGTTTGCCTTCTGTAAAAGCTTTAGGTTCTCGATAAAAATAGTAAACATAAGTAAGAACTCTAGTTGCAGTATTAGGAGAACCATTATCATTATGAACTTTATAAAAGTTCTGAGCGTTATGAGCTGTTAACTGACTTTCAATTTCAGCAATTGAAAATATAGGAATATTTAATTTATTTAAGACATCAGGAAAAATTTCTTTAATTCTATTGACTATCAATTCTCGAAATTTTGGGAAAGAGTGCAATACTAAAGAACGACGATAATTTTCAGCTTTAGTTGATGTTGTAGTTGGAACAAAATCTGATTTTCTTTGCAAAACATAATTAAATAGTTGTTCATTTTCTGATTGGGTAAAGAAATTTTCTATCAGTAAATAACGAGATTCTAAATTTTCTTTTTTCGGAGTAGCATAAGTATAATTTTTGATATTATCTTTAGTATCTTGTGGTTGTAAATGCTGCAAATAAATTGGTGGTTCAGTTACCATTCCTACTAAATGTTCACCAGGAAAACATAAAGTAGAACGACCTTCTGCTAGAGGAATTTGAAATAGGGTAGAATTTTCAGTTTTTTGATGTTTAGATAATAATGTTTTGGCTAAAAGTTGCAGTAAGGGTGCATCAGATTTGAGATAAATAGTATATTGATGCCCTCCTACTAATAGGAGTTGAATTTTTACTTCTTGGGGTTCGCTTTGGGATGCAGTAAATGTCATAATTTTTGATAAATAATCTATGTCTTAAGTTGGTTAATAACTCGTAATGTTTCAAAGGTTTATAGGGGAGGCTTTATTCTAGCACTTCTGGATAAATAGATACATTATATGTAAGTATTCAGCCGTCAGCTAGAAGGAAAAATTAGCCTCCAAGAAAAATTAAAAGTCCGACACAAAAAGGATGATCAGCTCAACTGAGTAATTTATTACTTTCATGGATCTTTTTACCAAGCATGACCTAGGAAAAGGGCTCGAGCTGACTGTAGCATTGCTGAATGCTTACCATTATATTAACTACTTAAATAGCCCAAATTACTCCTAGTAGAATTTAGACTACCCTCTGCTAAATCTGACTTTTTCTTATTTCATAAATTCTGAATAGGGAAAATTTTATTTTGCAACTTCCCAAGAAATAGATAGATTATATTAACTACTTAAATAGCCCAAACTGGTCCTGGTAAAATTTATACTCCCTCTCCTCAATACAACTTTTTCTCATCTCAAAAATTCTGAGTAGGGAATTTTTTTTGCAACCTCCCAAGAAATAGACAGATTATATTAACTATTTAAATAGCCCAAATTGCTCCTAGTAAAATTAGACTTTCCTCTCCTGAATGGGACTTTTTCTCATCTCAAAAATTCTGAGTAGAGCAAATTTTATTTTGCAACTTCTGGAGTGAAAAGTCAGACATATTATATGAATTGTAACTAACAACCAAGAACTGACAATTAATAACTTATCTGACTTTTTCTAATGTAAAAAGTGACGTATTCCGGTGAATATCATGACCAAACCTAACTGATTTGCTGCAGCAATAGAATCTTTATCTTTAAGACTACCACCTGGTTGAATAATTGCAGTTGCTCCTGCTGCTGCAGCAGTTTTTACTGAATCATCAAAAGGGAAAAAAGCATCACTAGCTAATACACTTCCAATAGCTTTTTCTCCGGCTTGCTCCAAAGCTATTTTTACTGCTCCAACTCGATTCATTTGTCCCGCACCAATACCAATAGTAGCGCGATTTTTTGTCATAACAATTGCATTAGACTTAACGTGTTTTACTACCTTCCAAGCAAACATTAATTCTTCCATTTGTTCAGTAGTAGGTTTTTTTTCTGTAACAATTTTCCAATCACTAGAATTATCTACCCCATTATCAGCATCTTGTGCTAAAAAACCACCAGCAATTACTTTTATAGTTTCCGACTCACCCTGGTTTAAATCTGGTGAAATTAATACTCTTAATTTAGATTTTTTCTGAAAAATTTCCTCCGCTTCCGGTTCGCATCCAGGGGCAACTACACATTCCAAAAATGTTTTAGTCATCGCCGTAGCAGTCGGAGCATCAATAGATTTATTTAAAGCAACAATTCCCCCAAAAGCAGAAACCGAATCTCCAGCAAGAGCTGCTTCATAAGCTCCTAAAAGAGTCTCATCCACTGCTACTCCACAAGGATTTGTATGTTTAAGAATTGCCACAGTCGGAGCATCAGAAAATTCTGTAATAATCCGTCTTGCTGCTTCTAAATCTACTAAATTGTTATAGCTTAATTCTTTACCTTGAAGAATTTTACTTGTCCCCCAACCACTAGCATTAATTCCTCTTTGATACCAAGTCGCAGATTGATGAGGATTTTCTCCATAACGCAGAGTTTTAATTTTTTTGCCAGAGAGGAAAAATGTTTCTTTTTCTGATTTTTCCGACTCAAAAGTTGTTTGTTGTTCTTGTAAATAAGTAGCGATCGCTTGGTCGTAAGTTGCAGTATGTTTAAATCCTGTTAATGCACATTTTTGACGAAATTCTAAGGATACTTCTCCAGTATTTTTCCGTAATTCTTCCAAATAAGAATTGTATTGAGAAGGGTTACATAAAACTGTCAGATGAGCAAAATTTTTAGCTGATGCTCTTAACATTGCAGGTCCGCCAATATCAATTTTTTCAATTGCTTCTGCCAGAGTAACTTCTGGTTGAGAAATTGTTTTTTCAAAGGGGTATAAATTAACAACAACTAAGTCAATAGGTCGAATATTATTAGCATTCAATTCTTCAACATCTTGAGGTAAATCTTTTCTTGCTAAAATACCTCCATGAATGCGAGGATGTAATGTTTTAACTCTGCCTCCTAAAATTTCTGGAAATCCCGTATAGTCAGATACTTTTGTAACAGAAATTCCCGCATCTTTGAGAGTTTTAGCAGTACCGCCACTACTAATTATTTCATAGTCAAATTCTGTAACTAGACTTTTTGCTAAATCAATTAAACCTGTTTTATCAGATGTGCTGAGCAATGCTAAACGTGCCATTAGTTTTAAATCCTGATGAGTGAGAACTGACTGTCTATATTTTAAGAATTAAAATTAAGATATTGAAACTCTGCGGATTCTTTTAATATTTTTGTTAGATATTAAGTATTCAGACGTCAGATTTCAAATTCCTAATAATTACTTCGTCTGTTACTAGAGCAGGGTATTGACATTCTAGAATGAACTCGACTATTTTCTACTTCCATAATACTAACTCCTTGTATAGCAATCTTATGAGTGATCGGGCGCAAAAATACTACTGCTTTTTAGGGAACAGGGAAAAGGGAACAGAGAATAGGTAAGAGTTTTAAAAGTTTGATTTACTTTTTAATTTGTTGCAACCTATTTTAAGACTGCTATATATATGAGGGATAAATTATTTTTTGTACCATTAACAATTCCCTTATTCAATCTCAAATTTTTCACATTTTCATATTCACTAATCTGAAGTTCAAAATTTTTAGATTCTTTTTCTATAGTTTCAATCTTATGAATAGGCTCTGATTTTTCTTGTAGAATTGTCCGTATAACACTGTCTATATTGCCAATTATTTGATTAATAAAATCTAATTCACGATTCCTACATTCTATCCAATTATCGATCTGTTATCTAGTGATAAATCTAGTATCTATAACCTTTTTTTTGTGCTGCTAGGCATTCCAATAAGGAAGGACTATTTTGGCATCTGAAACATTTTCTTTAATCCTTATTAAATTATTACTAAATTTTTAAAAGTTATTTTAGTCGAAATTTGTAGACTCTTTCATTTCCAAATAAATATCTCTTAAACTTATCGCAATACTCATTCTTTTTACCTAAATATTTTCATGGCCAACTTCTTGACTATTATTGGCTAAACTGCATATATTTTCTAGCTCAAATATCAAACCGTCAAGGTCTTCATCAATAGACCTAATACTACCTTTTGTGTTCTCTAAATTTCCTTGTCCTTAATCTACATATTTTTCCTGAGACTTAACTAGATGCTTAAATTTCCAATAAATATTATTAATTCTATCAATTTTTGATTGAGATACCTTACCAAGGGTTAGGTGTGTGTAAAATTATTGATAATTTAAATATTTTTGTTCTGCATTGGTATTGATGATTATAAAAATAGTATTTCTAATTTTATTCTGGGTAGAAATATTGTGTTGCAAGGCTGTAAACTGCTTATTTAAATCTTCTTGAATTTGCAGTATAATCATCAGTTTAATTCTGATATTTTCTATTTGCAAAGTATTAGTATACCCTTGATATCCTGATTCTCTAAATGATAAAACCTATCTAGTTTTATTACAGCTTAAATAATCAAAGATAGTGTTCCGTTGAGCTTTGTCTATAAGCTCATCTAAAGCATCAATAATAATCACAAAATTGAGATATGATTTCTTATTTCATCATGACTTTTTATAACTTATGACGAACAACTTTTGTCAATTAATATATAAATCTTGGAGTTAAAAATTTTTGGTTAGGCATAATACTGCTCATTTTTGTATTTGTAACTATTTGCTTTCTTCCTTCTGTAGGAGTAAAAACTTCTGAAGTTTCAATAACATTATAAATCTTCCGACTGGTCTGTAGTCTACATAAGTACGGGAGTTATTAGCCCCTAGCTTGTCCTGATCATTTTTTTATATGTAATGTGGACTTACGCAACGGCACGAACTATGGTGCCGTCACATTGCTCTTAATGGTTTTTCAAATTTTTACAAGGAATTGCCAGGGTTGATGTATCTGTAAATATTTCGAAGAATCACGAAAAATAAACCATATATAGAAGTACTGCGTAAGTCCTGTGTAATATTCTTCAGCTAAAGTTTTTTACGACCACAAACTATACCAAGATTTAAGGTATTGCTAGAAAGACGTTTCCTTAAAAATTATAATTGGCTTAAATGTTTTGTAATATTTATACTGAGATTAAAAAATCAAGACCATTTAAAAATTATTTTGCTTGAGGAT
>JAKQYE010000124.1:12445-19117 GCA_023356605.1 Trichodesmium sp. MAG_R02
AAGATTTAAGGTATTGCTAGAAAGACGTTTCCTTAAAAATTATAATTGGCTTAAATGTTTTGTAATATTTATACTGAGATTAAAAAATCAAGACCATTTAAAAATTATTTTGCTTGAGGATCATTTACGGTTCCAATCAAGGAAATGCGACGCTCTTAAATGTTGAATAATTGATTTGCCAGTTGCCCTAAATTTTACTCAAGAGTTTTAATTATTCCAACTCAAGGAGCTCGTTATTGAATTATCTATTCGTTTTTTTTGACCTGGTTAAATAGGACTAATTATTTCCAACTCAAGGAGCTCGTTATTGAATTATCTATTCGATTCTTTTAATCTGGTTAAATAGGACTAATTATTTCCTTTTAATGTATGTAATTTTTGAGCCCTTCAGTCTTCTATTTGTTGTACATTAATTTCGACAGCAGACACATCAATTGTGCCAGGAGGAGTTAGCCTATTAAAATGACCTCCTTCCACTTTAAGGGGTTCTCCACAGCTAGGACATTGACATTGAGTCTGATTTAAAGCAGTAAATTCATAACTACAAATAGGACATTTATCCATAATTAAATTGCGATTTAACCACCAACGCAAACCAAGAAATACAACTATAGGTACAATTAGAATAAAACCAAACAGTATTAAAATAGAATTAACTAACCATCCCAACCCTATAGACCCCAGTAACCAAATAATAGCTAAAACAATTAGCCAATTACCAATACTAGACATAGCTAATTGAAACATTTTTGAGTTCCCTTGATTCACTTAATCATCTCCTGTAATAAACTTTCTTTGTAACCATTTAACCCTCAGCTATCAACTAGCTTTCTAGGCCAGAATTTCCCAATTCAGCTATGAGTTATTAACTAATTCTCCCATTGAAGGAGAAATTAGTCTCCAAGAAGAATTAAAACTTATAAATAAAAACACCTTTAGCTAACCTTAGTAGGTGATTACGTTCAAAAGCTGAAAGCTGAATGGGAATAGCTAAATACTTGCCTTCTTTCTCTATCCTAATCACAAATTAAAAATTTGTTTGACTCTTTTGGTGAAAGTTATCCTACCAAAAATCTTTAAACTTTCCTCTCGCAACCATTGACCATCACATCTTTTATCCTCTCCTTTCAACATTTCTATACAAGCATTAGCTACTGCTTCTGGATCTCGGTGAGGCACCCGCCATCCTAACTTTCCATCTTGTAAAGGATCTGCCGAACCATCCCCATCTCCAGACAAAACTGGTAATCCACAGGCCATTGCCTCCAAATAAACAATACCAAACCCTTCTTGAGAAGGCATTACATAAGCATCAGCTACCTGATAATGTTTAACTAAATCTTCTGTAGGTACAAATCCTGCAAATATCACTTTTTCCCCTACTCCTAAATCTTGAGCCAACTTAGCCAAGCGAGTTTGATCATCTCCTTGTCCAATTATTAAATACTTGACTTCTGAAAAAGATTGTAGTATAATTGGAATTGATCGAATTGTTACATCAACACCTTTATATGGGTCTCCCGACCAAAGTCTAGCTACAGTCATTAATATTTTGGCCCTCTGAAGATTGTAACCCTCAATCAAATCTACAGGTAATAGTCCAGGAATAAATTTATCTCCATCAACCATGCAAGGCAACAACTGAAACTTTTCGGGATCTAGATGGTTACTTTCACAACAGCGATCGCGACTATAACGACTAATAGTTAAAATTTTAGTTGCTTGTTTTAATGCCTGTTGATATTTATTTGGTAGTGGTTCCCATACTTCTTTACCATAAGTTAAAACTGTGTAGGGAATGCCTAAAGGCACACACAAAATTTGAACCAATGGAGCTAAATTAATATGACCACAAAAAACCTGTTTTGGTTGTTTTTTTAGTAACAACCATAGTAATGTTATACCTAACCTTAATCTACCTAACCAAACGGACTGACTTTTAAAATAATGAAATTTTATACTCTTCGACTGATAAGGATTTTTACAATCTTTACCATCTCTTAGTAACAATATATCTGATTCTGAAAAAGAGTCGTTAGGCTCGGTGAAATTTGTTAAGTTTTGGTAAGCTTGAAAAATATCTCTTACATAAGATTGAATCCCACCTTCACAAGATAAAATTTCTAGAAAAACAAATATATTTCCTGTTTTTTGAGCAATTTTTTTAGCCAACTTCATCTCCAAATTTTTAGATTATTAAGAAATCAGAAAAAGGGTTTGATACTCCTTAATACACAACTCCATTACCTAATTTTACCTCCATTAAAGTCAGTAAAGATATAAGCATTTAACCATAGCTCATCAATTAAATATTTACAAAAAAAGTAAAAGTAGTAAAGTCTACTTTCTATTCCTTGGAATTCAGGTTGATAGTGAAATAGTTTAACTGAATTTTTTTCAAATTTATTAATTAACTCTCTACGAGTGAGAGTTTCTTTACCGATAAAAGGTTTTTCGGAAAGAAAAATAATGATAAAATTACTTGGTTATGGTTGAGCAAAATAAAAACATTTAAAGGGGTGATAAGCAGTCTTTAAGGTGGTTGAGGAAAATGGGGAAATAACTTTATATTTAGCTGGACTTTGAGATTGTTCACGGCGAAAATGCCTCCAAACCCCGGGCTTCTATATAGGAGTGTCCGATTTGGTGATAGTCGCTTTGTGAGGCTATCGCTCAAAACAACCCTGGATTTTTTAGTGATAAAAAGTAGGCAATAAAGCGATCGCTAATGGCACCAGGGTCTTTTGTTTTTAAGACACTCGAAAGAAGAAACCCGGTTTCTGGTATAAACCGGGTTTCTAGGGTTTACAGCATTTTTCATGTCCGTCGACCACAGTAGGGACGCCCTTATGCAACGTCCCTACAAGGTTTTGGTTATGGCGATGTAGTTCATCAATTTAAAAAGCGCTGTAAACAGTCCCACCAGCACTCGTTTATTAGTCATAAAAAGTAGGCAATAAGGCGATCGCTAATATTTTCAGTAAGTGAATATGAAATATGGATTAAGATTTCCTATTCCAGTAATATCGTTTTTCCCAAAAATGCCCCGTAGGTTTTAATATTCTGTTGAAACACATACCTGTATACCAGTTGAAGTAGTGCATAATTTTCGCTAAATCTTCTGGTTGCAACAAAAAAAAGCCGCCCTTATAGGTAGGGCGGTGGTTTAAACCTATTTTTTTGGTAAATATTTTAGATATCCAAAGTCTTAGAATAGACCAAGAGTTAAGGATATATCAATTGGTAAAGTAGCACCAATACCTAACCACATAGTAACTGCAGTACCAAATAAAAATACAGCTGTAGCTACAGGACGACGGAAAGGATTTTGGAACTTATTGACACTTTCAATGAAAGGAACTAACATTAATCCTAAAGGAATAGAAGCCATTGCCACAATACCCAATAATTTATTAGGTACAACACGTAAAATTTGGAAAACTGGCCAAAAATACCACTCAGGCAAAATTTCTAGAGGAGTAGCAAATGGATCCGCGGGTTCACCAATCATAGCAGGATCTAGTACAGCTAAACCTACACACAAAGCAATTGTACCCACAATCACTACTGGGAATATATAGAGCAAGTCGTTAGGCCAGGCGGGTTCACCATAATAGTTGTGACCCATACCTTTAGCCAACTTAGCTCTCAATTGAGGATCGCTCAGATCTGGTTTTTTCAAAGTGGACATATTTTTTTTTCTCTCCGTAACAACTCAAAGGTAGTATTTGATTATTGATAGCTTAACTTACAAAGGTCCTGAGATACCTTGCTTACGAATCATTAAGAAATGCAGGAGCATAAATACTGCAATTAACCAAGGTAGTACAAAAGTGTGAAGACTGTAGAAACGAGTTAAAGTTGCTTGACCAACACTTGTACTACCACGCATCAGTTCTACAATAAATGGACCAACAAACGGAATTGCATCAGGTACACCAGACACAATTTTTACTGCCCAGTAACCAATTTGGTCCCAAGGTAAGGAGTAACCAGTTACCCCAAAGCTAACAGTAATTACAGCCATAACTACTCCTGTTACCCAGGTTAATTCCCGAGGCTTTTTGAAACCGCCTGTGAGGTAAACCCGGAAAACATGAAGAATCATCATTAACACCATCATACTGGCAGACCAACGGTGGATTGAACGAATTAGCCAACCGAAGTTAACCTCAGTCATAATGTATTGGACTGATGCTAATGCTTCTGTTACTGTTGGCTTGTAGTAGAAGGTCATGGCAAATCCTGTCGCAAACTGGATCAGGAAGCAAACCAGAGTAATTCCACCCAAACAGTAGAAAATATTTACATGGGGTGGAACATATTTGCTAGATATATCGTCTGCGAGCGCTTGAACTTCTAAGCGTTCGTCAAACCACTTATAAGCGGGTGAGTCAGTTACCTGTTTTGAGAACATGAAGCCAAAAATCCTATATGAATATTGCTGTTTGTTGATGAATTAAGTTTCTGGGTAGTTAAGAAAAGATACTTGCATCAACACGATATTATCGTTGCTGACAATACACTCGAATAAGAAATCATTTACTCAAGGGATTGTACACCAATGTCTACAAGAAAGTCTTGTCAACAATTTTACTAATTATGTCGCCTTGGTTCTCGACTGTTCCAGAGGTTAACACATTGCTTGACAAAAAAAAATCAGGTCTCGAGTCCTTGAATCAGAAATATGAATTATACCAAATGGCAAAGGAATCAAGCTGCAAGTCTACTGTTTAAGTCGATAACTATTTTTTCTTGTCTACCCTCTAGTAATAAAATTTAACATAATTTGTGAATATATTTAAGATCAGGTGGGGATTTTTGTAGAGTTTAATATTTGATATTTTCAAGAATTTTCGTTTACAATGGAGGTTTAATCAGAAAAATCAATAATATGGGCCAGTTATCAATCCTTGATAATTTAATACTTTAATATTTATGAAAAAAAGATTTTGGCAAATTGCACTTCTATTTATATGGCCAGTTTTTCTGAGTTGGGGACTTTGGACATCTTCTGCAACAGCATTAACTGAAGAACAGAGTTTATTGGGAGAAGCTTGGCGTATAGTCAATTTGGCTTATGTTGATGATTCTTTCAATCATCAGAATTGGTGGCTTATGCGTCAAAAGTTGATGAAGAAACCCCTGAAAACTAGAGAAGAAACCTATGACACAATTCAAGAGATGTTGGCTAGTCTCGAAGACCCATTCACGCGACTTCTTAAACCACAACAATACCGCAATTTGCAGGTTGATACTTCTGGGGAGTTAACAGGAGTGGGTGTAGAAATATCCCTGGACTATCAAACAGGAGAATTAATAGTCATTTCTCCTTTAGAAAATTCTCCTGCTGAAACTGCTGGCATCCAGACAGGCGATCGCATAGTCAAAATTGATGGCCACCCGACCACAGAATTTTCACTGGATCAAGCAGCAAATAGAATGCGGGGTAATGTTGGTTCTTCTGTGGTACTAACAATTTTGAAAAAAAGTAGTGACCAACCCCAAGATATAAATATAATTCGGGACGAAATAGAGATTAACCCAGTCTACGCCAGGTTAAAGTATAACTCTCAACCGGGACCAATTGGTTACATTCGTCTGAGTCAATTTAATGCCAATGCTACTACAGAAATTAGCCAAGTAGTAGATAGTTTTGAGGATGAGGGAGCTATTGGCTATATACTTGATTTGCGTAATAATCCAGGCGGACTATTACAAGCAGGTGTAGAAATTGCTCGTCTCTGGTTAGACGAAGGTGTAATTGTTTACACGGTCAATAGACAAAGAATTCTTGGGAGTTTCGAGGCTTATGGTCTTGCGGCAACTGATGCCCCATTAGTTGTATTAACCAATCAGGGAACTGCGAGTGCTAGTGAAATTTTAGCTGGCGCTCTTCAGGATAATGGCCGTGCTTTACTGGTAGGTGAAAAGACTTTTGGCAAAGGCTTAATTCAATCTTTGTTTGATTTATCTGATGGTTCAGGATTAGCAGTTACTGTTGCCAAGTATGAAACCCCAAATCATAAAGACATTAATAAGCAGGGGATTATACCCGATGTTGTTGTTAAACAAGACCTGATTTTGCCTAATCAAATTACTACAGAAGCTGACAAACAATATCAAGCTGCAGTAGAACTTATAACATCTCAATTTGTCATAAAAAATGCAGCTTAAGTATTTAGGAATAAGGCCTAGTGAATTGGGAAGATTATTTGTCTATTAAATTAATTTCATTGAATTTAATATTTCTATAATTTCAGCATCTAGACATCAACTGTTAAATATGCTATGAGCAATTAACTAAGTAGGCAGGGAAAAGCTTAAATGTATTAATTTATGTAAAGAAACTTTAAGTTGCTCTAGACATGTAGTAAGTAACTTGACAGTATATTATGAGAGGAAATTTATATTTTTTTTACATAGGGACAAATTTTGACGCCTACCTACTTAGTTATTGACTTATTATCTTGGGAGTACATTATTAGCTAAAACTTATCAACATATTCTCGTAGAGGACTTAAACGTATTTAGGCTAGATGGCTAACCAGAAATTATCCGATGCCTTATCTAATTTAGGATTATATCGTTTTCGAGAATTGTTAAGTTATAAACAAGAATGTTTTGGCTTTTTGTTAACCATAGTAGATAGGTGGTTCCCCAGTTCAAAAA
>JAKQYE010000125.1 GCA_023356605.1 Trichodesmium sp. MAG_R02
TTAAAGACATTTTTTTGATACTCAATAAGGATGGAATCATCAGTTTTATGATCTCACTTGAAGTGACTAAAGACCATAAGTAATTATACGTAAATTAAATAGATATTCTCTTGTAACCTCTCGTAATACAATTATGTTGTGCGGAATGTGGGTTTTAAATAAAAGAAGATTGCAATTATACAGGGCTTTTCAGATTGATAAACCACATCGTCACAACCAAAACCTTTTAGGGAAATTGCATGCAAGGTCCCTACTGTAGTCGACTAAAATGAAAACTGCTGTAAAATTGTGGGAACTAAAAATCTACAAAAAACTACTTTACTAATTTCTTAAAAAACAGCAAGGAATTTAAACTCCCTGCCGTTTTTCCATGTAAAATAAACTTAAATTTTGTTCCCGAAAGAAACTAAACCTTATTTATTCGGCAACTTGAGGCACCAACTCTCGTTTTTCTTTTTCTTCACCCTTAGAAACTATAATCTGACCATTTTCTCCAACATCAACCACAGCAATATCGCCCTCATTGATCTTGCCAGCCAGAATTTCCTCAGCCAAACTATCCTCAAGCAAACGCATAATTGCCCGACGCAAAGGTCTTGCTCCATAACTAGGATTATAACCTTCCTCAACCAACCGCTCCTGGAAACGATCAGTAATTTCTAACTTAATACCTTTCTCTGTCAACCGACTAAACACTTCTTTGAGCAGAATAACAGAAATTTCCTTTACCTCATCCTTAGTCAACTGGCGGAACACAATAATCTCATCTAAACGGTTAAGGAATTCTGGACGGAAATACTGCTTCAACTCCTCATTCACCAAATTGCGAATTCGGTTATACTGAGCATCAGCCTCGTTGTCTGAGAATTCAAAACCAAGACCACCGCCTCCTTTCTCGATTACCTTAGAACCGATATTAGAAGTCATAATAATCAAGGTATTCTTAAAATCAACAGTCCTACCCTTCGCATCAGTCAGGCGACCATCTTCCAAAATTTGCAAAAGCATATTAAATACATCAGGATGTGCTTTTTCAATTTCATCAAACAACACCACAGTGTAAGGACGACGACGAACTGCCTCAGTTAACTGACCACCTTCGTTATAACCTACATAACCAGGAGGAGAACCAATCAACTTAGAAACAGTATGACGTTCCATATATTCCGACATATCCAAACGGATCATCGCCTCCTCAGAACCAAAGAAATATGCAGCTAAAGCCTTAGTCAGTTCTGTCTTACCAACCCCAGTTGGTCCAGAGAAAACAAAACTAGCAATAGGCCGATTGGGGTTTTTCAATCCCACTCTTGCCCGACGAATAGCACGAGATACTGCCTTAACAGCTTCCTCTTGACCAATCAAACGTTGGTGCAGAGTATCTTCCATGTGCAGAAGTTTCTCAGATTCAGACTCAGTTAACTTATTGACAGGAACGCCAGTCCAACTTGCTACAATATGAGCGATATCCTCCTCAGTCACCATCGGAGAATCATCTTCATTAGTAGGGTCGAGCTTTTTATTTTGAGCAAGAGAACGAATTTCAGATTTGATTTCCATTTCCCGGTCGCGCAACTCTCCTGCTTTATCAAAATCCTGAGAACGAACCGCCTCATCCTTTTCTTTCAGAATGCTACGCAACTCTTTATCCAGTTCCTTCGCTGCAGGAGGTAGTTGAGAATTAATCAAGCGGACACGAGAACCAGCTTCATCTATCAGGTCAATAGCTTTATCCGGTAAATAGCGATCGCTAATATAACGGTCTGATAACTTAGCAGCAGCTTCCAAAGCAGTATCCAAAATTTTTAATTTATGATGCTGTTCGTAACGTTCCCTTAAGCCGTATAATATCTCAATAGTTTCGTCAACAGAAGGTTCACCCACCATTACTGGTTGAAAACGACGTTCCAGAGCTGCATCCCGTTCAATATGTTTCCGATACTCATCCAGGGTAGTCGCCCCTATGCACTGTAACTCCCCACGAGCCAAAGCAGGCTTCAAGATATTCGCTGCATCAATGGCCCCTTCAGCTGCGCCAGCTCCAATCAGAGTATGAACCTCATCAATAACTAGGATAACATTACCCGCAGAGCGAATTTCATCCATAATTTTCTTCAGACGTTCCTCAAACTCACCCCGGTATTTAGTACCAGCAACCAATAGACCAATATCTAGAGTAACCACCCGCTTTTCTTCGAGAATATCCGGTATATCATTATTAGCAATGCGTTGTGCCAGACCCTCAGCGATCGCCGTTTTCCCCACACCAGGTTCCCCAATCAAAACTGGATTATTCTTAGTTCTACGACCTAAAATTTGAATTACTCGTTCTATTTCTGTTTGCCTGCCTACCACTGGGTCTAACTTACCTTCAGATGCCATTTGAGTCAGATTTGAACCAAACTCATCAAGAGTAGGAGTTTTTGTGCGTCCACCTCCACCACCAGCAGTAACTTCTGCTGTTTCACCTAACATCCGAATCACTTGAGTACGGACTTTAGTGAGGTCTACTCCTAAATTTTCTAGAACTCTTGCGGCTACTCCTTCTCCTTCTCGAATTAAACCCAATAGTAGATGCTCTGTGCCAATATAGTTATGCCCCAATTGCCGTGCTTCCTCCAAGGATAATTCTAAAACCCTTTTAGCTCTGGGAGTAAAAGGTATTTCTACTGCCACAAATCCTGAACCACGGCCAATGATCTTTTCTACTTCAATCCGAGCATCTTTGAGATTAACACCCATAGACTTCAGAACTTTAGCTGCTACCCCTGTTCCCTCTCCAATTAGACCCAGGAGGATTTGTTCTGTTCCTACAAAGTTATGTCCCAAGCGACGAGCCTCTTCTTGGGCCAACATAATCACTTTGATTGCTTTTTCCGTGAAGCGTTCAAACATAATTAATTCCTATCTCTTAAATTGCCCTTAAGCTTATTCTAGCGTGACATTTTTACTAAAGCTGTTTCCGATTTCTGAATATTGAGACCAAAGATACCTGTCAAAATGTAAATTTATTTTGTGACAGTAATCTTTCGAGTCCTATAACATAAGTTCTGGTCGGGTAACAGTTTGTACCAAACTACTCAAAAACAAAATAGTCTTAATAACTATCAGGACTTACGCACCTAAACAAGAAACCGAATTTATTGCCCTAATTATTTTTGTTCCCTCTCACGAAATTTAATATCATAACCTGCTTTCTGCGTAAGTCCTAAGTATATTGGGAGTTGGTATCTAGACAGTTTAGCTCAAAAAACAAAGAATTCAGGTAGGGGAATCCCCTACCCAACCTCTTTCTCAATTACTTTCTTTTACATACTATTAATGGTATTGAAAGTTACTTTTCTTAACTAATAATTTTAGTTTCTAAAGTCTATAGTCGTTTTAATTAAGATTGAAACAAAAATTGAGTATAATAAGATTAAGTCAACTAGAAACTATTTTGAACTATGCTTTACAGTTTAGACTTCAGAAAAAAAGTAATAAATTTTGTAGAAAATGGCGGTATGATTACCAAAGCAGCTCATACATTTGGGATAGGAAGAGCTTCGATATATAGATGGTTATCTCGCCCAACATTGTCAGCAACTAAGGTAAAAAGTCGTCAAATAAAATTAGATTGGAAAGAATTAGAAAAAGATGTAAAACAAAATCCATACTCGAGCATTGTCAGACAGAGCTAAAAATTTTGGAGTTAATCAACCAGCTATATTTTATGCTTTAAAAAGAATGAATTTTCCTTGAAAAAAGAAACAACTTCGTTATAGAAAAAAATAGAGAAGAAAGGATACAATATTATCAGTTTTCCCTCGAATATTTATTGATTAGTCAGGATTTGAAAATAATCAAGACTGTATTTATGCCTGGTCAAAAAAAGGGAAAAAAGTTTATGGTGAGCAAGAGGGAAAACGAGGTAAAAGAGAAAATTTAGTAGCCGGGATAAGAAAAAAAGGAAAAAGATTTAATAGCGCCAATCATATTTAAGGGAACCCCAAATGCCGTGGGATTTGAACAATGGTTAGATCAACATTTATTACCATCATTAAACTTACATTCCGCACGTCAAAATGTAGTATACTGAACATGCTGCTGAAAGCTTTGCCTGATAATAACTCTGAGATTTATTAGTAAAAATACATATTACAGAAGCTATTGATAGTTATTGGCAATAACAGAGGCTGTAATCAACCTTCTTCCTTAAAAATACCCTTGTAGTATACTTGAAGTGCGGAATCTGGGATTAAAAATTCCCAGTGTACTGCTGCACGGATAATTCACCAATTAAACATGAAAAAACGTTATTAGAGAATTAGTAGAAGCAGGGGGTCACCAATTACTATTTTTGCCAAAATACTCTCCTGATTTAAATGACATAGAACATGATTTTAGTGCATTAAAAAGAGCTATAATGTATTCACCTATAAATACATCTCGATTTGGAAATTATTCGTAATTATTATTGTGCCAAGTAGTATCTCATCTTTATTTAAAATAACTATAGCTTAGGTTTTTACAATAGCTCATAATTAAACTATCTATTTATTTTAATAAATATAGATATTTTCCCCATCTGCACCTATTAGGAGGGGGGATTCTTGGTTCATAGACGAACCATAACAAGTGTAGGATTTCTCCAACTAAGCCAGAGGGGAAATCTCTCCAAACTTAGGTTCTAGTTTGCCCCACTGCAGATAGTACTTTTTATAAGATGTTCTTAGCTACTATTTACCGAAAAAGAAAAATTGGGTTTAAAGCCTCACCCTTCCTGGGCAACTTTTTAGTTGTTTTTTTAATAAATACGTTATTTTACTATGACTAATTATCTAGACTTTTGAAAACAAATGAAGTTGAATATAGCAATCCTAAATAGGTCGCAAAAGATATATGAAGATCTGCGGAATGTCGGTTTCCAGTATGGAATTTTACCCCAACCACCCGGAGGATTGCTATATACCAATCCTAAATAGGTCGCGACAGACATAGTAATAATAACATATCCAGTCAAAAGACAAAAAATTAATAATTTTAGATGAACATGACTATTTTACAAATCAAAGATACATAGTCAAAAGAAATAAAAAGAGCCAAGGCTTGTCTTAATGATTTTGTCGGGAAAATCCTACCGTGAAATTAAAAAATTATTAAATGTAACTCAGAAATTTTATTAGTGAGTGGAAAAATCAAGCACTGTTTCATGGCATAGAAAGTTTAAAACTTCAATTATATTGGAACACAAGGTTACTTAAAGGCTGTCGAAAAAGAGCCAATAATTTAGTGGATGAGGGCACAAAGTTACCTAAAATTATCAGATTTACAAAAATATTTAAAGAAGCAATATGATGTAGTTTTTGATAGATTACAAAGTTATTATAACTTACTCAAAGAAGCAGGAATAAATTGGACAAAAACTCACTCATAGAAATCCTGCTGAAAATGATGAATTAGTGAAAGCAAAAAAAAGTTAGGGAGGAACTATTCGCCAAATGGAAATCAGAAATAGAAGCTGAAAAGCTTGCAGTGTTATGGTTTACGAATGTTTTTATTATGGGGTTATCTCCTGAGCTATACTTGGGTAAGAACAGATAAACGAATAGAAACTCCTCTTAAAAATGAAAGAGAAAGACAAACTTATTATGGAGCCTTAGATTATAAAACTAAGGAATTTATTGTACAAGAATTAAAGAAGTCGAAATACTGAAAATACTATGGAATTTGTTAAATATTTAAAAGAGCAAATCATGGAAAAAAGATTGGCAATATTTGGGGACTATGCAAGTCATCATAACTCTCAATATTTTTGAGAATATTTGATATTAATTAATTAAGCAAAAGCCGAATAAAAATGGTTGATAAGTTGTCTAAAATTTGTTACGAATGCAAAAAAAAACCTGTATAAGATATTTGGTGATCAAGCAAAAAATCCATAATTAAATTCTATCATCTTTGTAGTTCTTCTAAAATAGTTAAGTGGCTATTTAAATTTTTTACAGATGGTCAAACATTTGATTTTCCCAAACTTTTTCAGTATGGAATTTTGCCATATATTTATTTTAAATAAGGATGACACACTATTTGGCACAATAATTACGAATAATTTCATCAATAGATGTATTGATAGGTGAATACATTCTAGCTCTTTTTAATGCACTAAAATCATGTTCTATGTCATTTAAATCAGGAGAGTATTTTTTTGCAAAAATAGTAATTTGTGACCCCCTTTACTAATTCTCTAATAACGTTTTTTCGTATTTAATTTGGTGAATTATCGATGCAGCAGTACACTGGGAATTTTTAATGATGGTAATAAATGTTGATCATATAGTCATTGGGATTTAGATTGAGACAAAATCTTTTTGCTGTGAAAAGGTTTTAGCTGAAAAAGTATCCCACTCTTATTCGGAATAACTATACCATTGTTCAAATCCCACGGCATTTAGGCTGAATTTAAATATAATCGGCCCTATTAAATCTTTTTCCTTTTTTCTTCTCCCAGCTACTAAATTTTCTCTTTTACCTGGTTTTCCCTCTTGCTCACCATAAACTTTCTTCCCTTTTTTTTACCAGGCATAAATACAGTCTTGATTATCTTCAAATCCTGATTCATCTATAAATACAAGGCTTTTACTTCCAAATTTTTTGATGAAATTTTATCCTTTATTCTCTATTTCTTTCTCTATAACGAAGTTGTTTCTTTTTCCAAGGAAAATTCATTCTTTTTAAAGCATAAAATATAGCTGGTTGATTAACTCCAATTTTTTTAGCTCTGTCTCACAACGCTCGACTATAGATTTTGTTTTACATCTTTTTCTAATTCTTTCCAATCTAACTTTCTTTACCAACCAATTGAAATATTTTTCAATTAACATGAAGGTTATTTGACTTGAATTACTATTGGTTTTTTGAATAAAAATAGTTAGGCGATCACTAACCCATGTGACTATAGTGAAGTTCGTCCAAATTGTCATGCGCTATATATAGTCATTCCAAATAAGAATGGGGCACTTTTTCACCTAAAACCCTTTAAAGCCAGGAAGACCAGGTCTCAATCTTAACCAGAATGACTATATAGTGTCTTTGCGTAAGTCCTTAATTAGTCTTTTTTCTTGACTAGCGATCGCCTATCTTTTTTTTATGCAAGTCTTTGAGCATTTCCTACTAATTTTTTAAATTGCTCATTGGTAATCCCAATAACTCTTTTTATTTCTTTTGGGTGGTTATTAATATATTCTAATATCTGAGTCATTAGTATATAGTTTTTACAAATTTTTCATGACAATTATACCTTAATTTTTATTTTGGAGATGTCTATTGTTCAAATCCCACGGCATTTAGGCTTCCTTTAAATATAATTGGTGCTATTAAATCTTTTGACTTTTTTCTTCTCCCGGCTACTAAATTTTCTCTTTTACCTCGTTTTCCC
Organism: Trichodesmium sp. MAG_R02; assembly: GCA_023356605.1. Classification (GTDB taxonomy): domain Bacteria; phylum Cyanobacteriota; class Cyanobacteriia; order Cyanobacteriales; family Microcoleaceae; genus Trichodesmium. The sequence goes on from JAKQYE010000125.1 coordinate 7,418, forward strand.
TCTTGCTCACCATAAACTTTTAAGGTTTTGTATTGTCTCTTACTTAGACTTTTTAGACACAATAAAAAGTATTATTGAAAGTTTTAAATTTATTTTTAAATTATAGAAAAGTGATTTTAGGATACCGATTCCCACCTTTCTTTATTAGCTGGTCTATGGCTTTGTAATTTTTACTGGCATATTTTATACCAAATCCGGTTATAATAAGCCAAATACAAAATTAAAATTATAAATGCCTAAAAAAGCCTATTTAGGCTCTTATTTTAGTTCAGAGGAATTGAAAGAAAAATATAGAACTTATCAAGACTCTGTAGAAGCAAGAATATGGCATCTGTTATGGAAAATTTTTCCTTTGATAGACAATTAAAGATACGGCGATCGCTGTGGGATTAAACTATCAATATTCTTTTAAAATTATTAAAAAATATAATGATTTTGCAGAAGAAGGAATTACAAATCTTAAGAAAAAAAAGTGTTACACATGATAGAGAAAAAAACCTTTATTAAACGAGAAACAATTTCTAGAACTAACTGTTCAACTGAAAAAAAGACTACCAGATAAGGGAATATAGACTAGACCTAAGGTGGCTAGATGGATAGAAAAAGTGACAGGAATCGAAAAAGTATGGAATCAAAGGGGGTGGGATTACCTAGAAAAGTCCAAATATTCTTGGCAAAAACCGAGGCCAAAATACAAAAAAAGGAGACCATTATGCACAAGAAAACTTCAATAGAAATTGGCCATTAATAGTTTTTGATATTTTACAACTTACATTCCGCACGTCAAAATGTAGCATATCAGACATGCTATTGAAAGCCTTGCCTGATAATAACTATGAAGTTTCTAAGTATAAATACATATTACAGAAACTATTGATAGTTATTAGCAATAATAGAGGCTGTAATCGACCTTATTCGTTAAAAATACCCTTGTAGTATACTTGAAGTGCGGAATGTGGGTTACAAAGTCATTATAACTTATGAGCAATGATAGAGGCTGTAATCCACCTTATTCTTTAAAAATACCCTTGTAGTATACTTGAAGTGCGGAATGTGGGTTACAAAGTCATTATAACTTACTCGAAGAAGCGGGAATAACTTGGAGAAAAACTCACTCATACCAATCCTGCTAAAAATGATGAATTAGTGAAGGCAAAAAAAGTTAGGGAGGAACTATTGAGAAAATGGTAACCAGAAATAGTAGAAAAATCACCTTTAAATATTAGAGAATGGGACTGTCCTAAATACGCTAGTCACGATGACAGGGACATAAACGCACATTTTAAACATTTTGGCTGCCGGGCAGACAGTGTTAGTCTGGGTCGCGGTATTACAACCTGAAGAGAGTAAATCTCGGAGGGCAAGTGCTATGAAGCAGAAAGTCCTTAACAGTGATACCAGGGAATTCCACCCTGTCTCGCAAGAGCAGCGTCGGGAGTATGTCAATTTGCATAACTTTGCTTTTCGACTATAGCCGATATGAAAGAGGAGCCCATGTATCTCTGGCCTAAAAGTGTGGGCTTTGATCTTTCTCCAAACCCCACTCCTGATCACCGTAAATACGAGCAACAACTTGTTTATACCACTCAGACAAAGTTTCCTTAAATCCTGGGTCATGCAGATGACTACGCCAGAGAATTAGAGCATCTTCTCCAGTTTGTTGATAATATCCTCGACGACGACCTACATCTTGAAAACCAAATTTATGATATAAAGACAATGCAGAGGTATTTGAAGCCGCAACTTCCAATGTAGCTCGCTCTAACCCTCTTTTCCAAGCAGACTTCATTAAAGTGTATAATAGGAGTTGGCCAAAACCTAAACGTTGGTATTGTGGATGGATTCCTAAAATAGTGATGTGTGCTTCCTCCAAGATAGCCCACAAACAACATACACCGATTATAGACTGATGGTTATAGTTAATCTGTGATTTAAAGTTAGAAGATTTAAACAGAACTTCCTCATTCCTACCTTTAGTATTTTGACTAATAACTAAAATCAACATATCGCTGTTAGGACTTTCTAACTCTCGCTGATAACCTCGAGCATTCCAGAGTCCACCAAAGCAAAGTTGATCCAATTCAAGCACACCAGAAATATGCTTTGAACTCATTTTTTCAACAGTAATAATTGCCATGCTTACCGAAAAATTGGGTTTAAAGCCTCGCCCTTGGTGCGGCGACTTTTTAGTTTATTTTTTCCATAGGTTATGTTATCATGCTTTTTTATTCAAAGGTCATTCTATGAAAGCCAGATTTAAGTATCGTATATATCCAACATTGGGATAAAAACACCGATTAGTAAGGCGACCTAGGTTGTGTCACTGTTGTCTGGAATGATAGTCTAGCTGGCTGTCAGGAAAAGTACAAACTAGGAAATAAAAAACCGACTAATTCTGAACTACAAAAAGAGTTTATTAATCTGGCTAAAAAGACCTCGGAAAGAGCTTGGCTATAAGTTTTTTTTGCGCCTACCACTAGCAATTAGAGCAATCTTTAAAGGATGTTTTACCAGGCTGATAAAAACTTTTTTCAATCAACTCAAAGCAACAGAAAAGGTAAACCTATAAGACATCCTAAATTTAAGAGGAGAATGTCATTACCAACAGCTATATTTATCAAAGGTGGATTCAATTTTTGTCAGCTAATGGCCTTATAAGCTAAAATAAGAAAGCTGAAAATTGTGTGGTCAAGGGAACTACTCCCTATTTCATCATCAGTAACACCTAATTAAAGATTCAGCTCATGGATATATCCTAAGTTTTGTAGTAGAAGTTTGGCAAGAAGTATTGCCTAAAACTGATAATTTAGTAGGTATAGATTTAGGAATTAGAGCTCTTGCGACTGTAGGGACGCCCCTATGCAACGATGGTAAAAAAATTCATGCTCCAAAATCACTAAAGAAACCAATGCTCGAAACAAATTATCTACTAAAATGTCTGTGAAAACTAAACAATTGTTTGAGAGGTTAGACAAGTTTATGGAATGGTTGAGAATTGGAAATTATCGAGAGGTATTTTCTGAAGAACGGCGCCAGAAAATTCCGGACATTTTTAGCAAGAAAAGCCGAAAAATACGGTGGTGCTCTAAGAGTAATTAGCCGTGGGGAACTCACATCCCAAACTTGCTGTTGTTGTGAATTTAAAGGCGGATAATTAGATTTATCAATTCGTGAGTGGGAATGTCGTACATTGTGGGACTAAACATGATGGAGACGAAAATGCAGCAATAAATATATTTAGTTGCGGGCGGGTATACCGAGACAAAAAACGGACAGGTCAGCCAGGATAAGACTACTGTCAAAGTAGCAGCAGCCTGTGAGATGTCAACCCTCCGAGGGGCTAAACCTCGGTACTAAGGCCAGTGCCTTTCGGCCTGGGAGGATGTCAAAACAGTCTAAATTTTAGATAAAAAGTTGATCAAAAATCGACAAAGTATAATAACCTTTATTTATTATATAGACCACTAAAGTATAACTCTTTACAGCACTCATGGTTTCAACCCAATCTGTGGACGTAACATCTGGCCTTCGGTATTTGCCAAAATCAACAAACTCTTTGGAAAAAAGTTCACCCAATCAAGAACTTTTACCACTTACCACTAAAGTAAACGATTTAGACCATTTAGAAATAGGAGGTTGGGATGTCCCAGCACTAGTGGATAAATTTGGCTCGCCTCTGTATATTGTGGACGAATACACTCTCCGAACAGCTTGTCGCCAATATCGAGATGGACTTAAAAAGTACTATCCTGGAGAATCTTTGGTACTTTATGCTTCCAAAGCTTGGAGTAGTCTAGCAATATGTGCAATATGTGCTTCTGAAGGTTTAGGTATAGATGTTGTATCTGGAGGAGAATTATATACAGCTATCCAAGCAGGTGTTAGTCCTGACAGAATATATTTTCATGGCAATAATAAATCTCTGGCAGAATTGACTTTTGCAATGGAAATAGATTGTATAATTGTTGTGGACAACTGGCTAGAACTAGAAACGTTAGCAGCTTTAAAGAACCAACAAAAAGAGCAGTTACAGAACCCAACAAAAATAATGGTAAGATTTACGCCTGGTATTGAATGTCATACCCACGAATACATTCGTACAGGTCATATAGATAGCAAGTTTGGATTTGACCCCAATCAACTAAATGATATCTTTGCCTTCATAAGTAAACAAGAATTACTATCACTTGTTGGCCTTCATGCTCATATAGGTTCCCAGATTTTTGAAGTTCAACCCCATCAAGATTTAATAAGTGTAATGGTGGATGTCATGGTAGATGCTATGAAATACAATTTGCCAATCAAAGAAATTAATATTGGTGGTGGTTTAGGAATCCGTTATATTGAAGCAGACGACCCCCCTAGTATTGAAACTTGGGTTCGTCAGATCAGTATAGCAATGGTAGATGCTTGTGAAGCTAGGCAGTTACCATTACCTAGACTGTTATGTGAGCCAGGACGCTCAATAGTTGGCCCTTCCTGTGTAACAGCTTATACTGTAGGCTCTCAAAAACAAATTCCTGAAATTAGAACCTATATATCTGTAGATGGGGGAATGTCAGATAATCCTCGACCAATAACTTATCAATCAGTTTATCAATCACTTATAGCTAATAGATTGTCTTATCCTACCACAGAATTAGTTACTATTGCTGGTAAACATTGCGAGTCTGGTGATATTTTGATCAAGAATGCTACCTTGCCAGTAACTCAACCAGGAGATTGTTTAGTAGTTATGGCTACAGGTGCTTATAACTATAGTATGGCTTCTAACTATAATCGTTTGCCACGTCCAGCAGCAGTTTTGGTTGGGGACCAGGAAGTCAATGTAATTTTACAAAGGGAAAGTTACCAAGATTTACTTAGTCAAGATACTTTACCAGAACGAATAGCAATGTTTCCCAAATTAACAACATGAGAATTAAAAATTAAGAATTGCCTCTTCTTTAAGAGTATTAACTAGGATAAAGTTTGCATTGATTATAGCACTCGATAACCCACAGCCTACGGCAAAAGAAATACTACAAGAGTCTTTTAAGAAAAATGGTAGATTATAGTCTATTTGATGAGTAAATCTTAATATTTTATGTAATATGTACTTTGACTTGTAGTATTTGAATTAGTATAAAAGTCTGGAGATATGCCTAGTATTTATACTGTATAAAGCATCTTTAATTGACCTTTCTTAGTAGTCAAATTCTCAGGAAAATATTAAGGATTTATGATGAATTATTTACTTGTATTAACCACTATTATTTTCTCCAGGCTCCTGATTTTTTGTACTACGCTCTGAAGTGTGGAATGTGGGTTGAATTGTTAGTTTTGAGATACTACATTTTGATGCCGGAAATGTGGATTAAATAATAACCTCAAGTATATGTTTTTTATACTAAAATCGCGGTATAAAAGTAGGCTTTTCCCATTCCATGGCCCAATCCCTGATTTGGCAGAGGCTTTCGTTTGAAAAAATGCCCTCTCAGACTTAGCAGATTTGGTATTAGCTATCCTGTCTTCTCGATTATTTTGCGGCTGATTAATCTTAGTAAGGTGCCTATAGCTTTGAGATTAATAGTATTTCAAGAAAAATGATATGATCATAGTAAGAAAGCGGGGGTCAATGGACATAGCTGTGGTGGGCAAAACCTACCTGGATAAAAGCATAAGCCAATAAGAAACGGCTCCATCGATTGCCCCATGAAGAAATCCGCTAATTCTTCATTATAAACATTTTATGCTTAAGTAAAATATTAGGTTTAAATATCTTCCTCTTTGCTGGCATCCTGGCAATGTAAAAAAATAAATCAAACGTTGACGCTAGATTGATAATTAAAGTTAAATGAAATCGGGTCTTAGTAATGACCCAGGCTTGATAAAGTCCTTATTGCTACATAGTATTGATATTGGACTGGTTCTCGCTCTGATATATGTGGTGTTGGTCATCATAGGGGAACGTCGTGCATTATGGATGGTAAGAGGCTTTATAGTCCTAATGTTGTCTTCGGCTTTAAGTAATTGGGCTGGGCTAAAACTACTAAGTTTTGCTCTTAACAGTTTAGTTATTGGCTCTGCTGTGTCTATGGCGGTCATATTACAATCAGAATTTCGTAGGTTTCTCGAACAGCTGGGACAGGGAGAGATCCTCCAAATGTTTGGACATAATCGCCGAGTTCTGCCTAAATCAAATAATATTACTGATGAGATAGTAGAAGCAATCAAACAGCTGTCCCAGAACCGGATAGGTGCTCTGTTGATTATAGAAACAAATGGACTTATAGATGAAAGAGATTTTTCTGTACCTGGTGTAAAATTAAACGCTGAACTTTCTAAGGAACTATTACAAACTATATTTCAGCCAAAAACTCTATTACACGATGGGGCCGTTTTAATTCGAGAACACAAAATTATATCGGCCGGTGTAATTCTACCTTTATCTGAGAAAATAGCTTCAAGACAGTTAGGAACTCGTCATAGAGCAGCTATGGGAATTACTGAACAAGTGGAAAAATGCCTCTGTATAGTTGTATCTGAAGAAACTGGTTCTATCTCTCTTGCTGAAAAAGGAACTTTGAATCGACCTTTAACAAGTAATAAACTGAAAGAGTTACTAGAGCAACGTCTATTTCTATCAGGTAGTGAAAAAAGTACAAAATCACTTCCTTTAGTTAATGTTGGACGTCAAATAGGATCAAAAGGATCACAATTAATTTCATGGGTACTTCATCAAAGTCTGTCAGGTCCTCGAAAGAAAAGATGAATCAAGGAACTTGCTTACAAGATTTACCTGTCGATCTCGAACCAGAAAGGTTGCCTCATCATGTAGCCGTAATTATGGATGGTAATGGTCGTTGGGCGCAAAATCGTAGTTTACCTCGAATCATGGGCCATAGAAGGGGAGTAGAAGCACTTAAGGAGCTACTACGATGTTGTAGAGACTGGGGTTTAGAGGCTTTAACAGCTTACGCTTTTTCTAGTGAAAATTGGGGAAGACCGCTAGAAGAAGTGAATTTTCTGATGACTTTGTTTGAGAAAGTTTTGCGCCAAGAACTGCAAGAGATGTTAGAAGAAGATGTTCAAATTAGATTTGTGGGTAATTTGAGTTCTTTGCCTCTATCTTTACAGGGTGAGATTAGACACTCCATGGAAATGACTCAAAAAAATCAGGGGATTAAGTTTACTGTAGCTACTAATTATGGAGGACGTCAGGAAATTGTACATGCTTGTAAGGCGATCGCCACCCAGGTACAAAAAGGTTTGCTTAAGCCAGAAGAAATTAGTGAGGGACTTTTTGAGCAATATCTTTATACTGCTGGCATTTCTCACCCAGATCTATTAATTCGTACCAGTGGGGAAATGCGAATTAGTAATTTTTTATTATGGCAAATGGCCTATTCAGAAATTTATGTTACTAAAACATTTTGGCCTGACTTTAACCGCCATGAATTTCATCAGGCTTTATCTGCTTATCAGAAACGTGAACGTAGATTTGGTCAAATTTAATTGATTCTAGTCCAACTAAGGTCCTGAGAAAATAGCTTCTTCAATATCTTGCCGACTCAAAGAATATTTAAAAGAGCGTTGAATATCACTACCATCAATACCTAAATGTATATAACGTATGGTAAGTTGATCAATATCAAGGAATAATTCTGCTTTCCAATCAGGTTTTTCAACCCACCAACAGTGCAATTTTTTAGGGTTTTGTTGGCAACCATTTTTTTGCAGCCATTGCTCAATGTTTGGTAGAGGATGATTGTATAAAGGAGTATCTGGGTTGGGAAAGTTCATTTGTGTTGTTTCTCAAAAAATTAGGTCAATGGCCACCTGTTTTAAGGTAAGGTCTATTTATTGTCACTAGAAAAAAATTTTATATCATGAGATATTATGACAATTCTGTGTCAAGCCAAAGTTACTAAACGTAAAGCATGTGTTTTAGATATATTCTTTTAGCACAAGAAATCAGCAATACCCCAATTCTTGGGGATAAAAAGAATAAACTCGAGTATTTCAAGCCTCTGGCTTCATTCAGAGGTAGTAATAACTGATACAGCACTTTCTAATTCAAGTAAGTTACACATTTAGCATTCAAGAAATCAGAATCACAAAATCTTTGTTATTCAAACCTTATAGATCATTTGTCCACTCTGATGCTGTAACTAAAATTCCTATCTAGTGTACAATTAATTTTACTTAACTCCGTTAAATTACTGGTGGCTTAATAGGTTGAATAGTTAACTCAGGACGCATAAGGCCAATAATAATAGCTATTATCAAACAACCAAGCAGAGTGATTCCCATAATCAATAGGACAAATAACTCGCCGGCAGATAATGGTCTATCTTTATTGTCTAAGTAACTAGATAAATTTCTCCATTGTGAACCAGATGCACAATGAGCATTGAAGTTAACCCTTTGCTCAAAATCATTTAGATATAAATGCTTAATCTTTTTATCGTATTCTAATCTTTTCTTTGAGTCTACTAAAGTGGCATAGGCTTCATTAATTTGCTGGAATTTAGCAGTTGCAGTCAATCGTGGCATATCTGTAGTATCTGGATGATATTGCTTACTCAATTTCCGATATGCTCTTCTAATTTGTTGATTAGATGCTTTGGGATGGAGTCCAAGCAAAGAATAATAACTCACACCCAAATCAGTGTATTTTGACATTCTTCAAGTTCTTGTATCTGTTCCCTACTCAATTTATTTCACCAATAGCTATATAAGTATTTGCTGGTTTCTTTTCAGACCACACCAACCATAATTATTTAGTATTGATATTAAAAAAAATCTAAAGATTATATTCTTTCAACAATTATCTTTAGAAATGAAATTAATTCATCACCGCTTTAGATGATTTGCTATGTTATCAATATATCCTATGAAAATCAACCTTATTCCGATTTAATCAACGAATACTAATAATAGTAATATGCAATTGTATTCAGAGAATAAAAAACATGAGAAAAAATTAAATTTCAATCATTCCATTCTCCTCTTGGAGGAATAGGGGGGTTTCTCTGAAGGGTTAGAGCTAACTCATCTTCAGGAAGGCCTCCTCTCAACCACTGGCGAAGAGCGCTCTCAATTACTTTACTAGGGTCATTTGTCAAATGCCGGACTTGGTCTAATAACCTAGAATCTATATGTATCGATAATTCCACTTTTTCATTTGACTTTTGCTTATTAACTTTAGACTTATTCATTGCCATGTTACATAATCCTCAACCTAGATTAACATATCAATATACACTAATGATATATCAATATACACTAACTAAAGTAACCACTTTACTTAAAGAAATAATATAATTTTGCACTTTTTTAGGATAAACCATAGCAAATCAGCTTTTAGTTCCATCATATTCAAATTTATTGAATATGAGTAAATTATTTTTACCGAAAATTCCGGGTCTAGAGCCCCGTCCTTCTGGGACAGCTTGATACTTTTATTGTATTTTTTTCCAGAACCTTGAAAGGGGAGTCTTGAGACCTTATTTTTTGGTCAACAAAAATATCAAAAAAACACAGCAGCTCGAATTATCAAAGAAAATATGACAAAAGTTTCTGTATCTAACATCCGTAATTTTTCCATTATTGCCCATATAGACCATGGAAAATCCACCTTAGCAGATCGCCTCCTACAAGCAACTGGCACAGTAGCAGACCGTGAAATGAAAGAGCAATTCCTAGACACAATGGACTTAGAAAGGGAGCGTGGCATTACAATTAAACTCCAGGCTGCCCGAATGAATTATTATGCTAAAGATGGAGAAGAATATGTATTAAATCTCATTGACACACCAGGTCATGTGGACTTTTCTTATGAAGTGTCCCGTTCTCTGGCAGCTTGTGAAGGTGCTTTATTGGTAGTAGACGCTTCCCAAGGAGTAGAAGCTCAGACTTTAGCTAATGTGTATCTGGCTTTAGAGCATAACTTGGAAATTATCCCAGTATTAAATAAAATAGACCTTCCCGGGGCAGAACCAGAACGGGTAAAACAGGAAATAGAAGAAATAATTGGTTTAGACTGTTCCGGTGCAATTTTAGCATCCGCTAAGGAAGGAATAGGAATTGCTGAAATTTTAGAATCAATTGTTCAATATGTGCCACCACCACAAGATACTATAAGGGAACAATTACGGGCCCTAATATTTGATAGTTATTATGACCCTTATCGAGGGGTGATTGTATATTTCCGAGTTATGGATGGGACTATTGCTAAAGGCGATCGTGTCCGACTTATGGCATCACGAAAAGAATATGATATAGATGATTTGGGAGTTCTATCTCCCACCCAACAACCAGTACAAGAACTCCATGCAGGGGAAGTAGGTTATTTTTCAGCAGCTATTAAAGCAGTGGAAGATGCAAGGGTCGGAGATACGGTTACTCTAGCTAAAAAACAAGCTCAAGCTCCTTTACCGGGTTACACAGAAGCTAAACCTATGGTATTTTGCGGATTGTTTCCTACCGATGCTGACCAGTTTCCAGATTTAAGAGAGGCACTAGACAAACTTAAACTTAATGATGCGGCCTTATCTTATGAACCAGAAACATCAAGTGCTATGGGTTTTGGATTTAGGTGCGGCTTTTTAGGACTGCTTCACATGGAAATTGTCCAGGAAAGATTGGAGCGGGAATATGACTTGGATTTGATTGTTACTTCTCCATCAGTGGTTTACCAAGTGACTACCAGCAAAGAGGACGTAATTTTGGTTGATAACCCAAATTTCTTGCCAGATCCTAATATCCGAGAAAAAATTGAAGAACCTTATGTTCAGGTAGAAATGATTACCCCAGAAGAATATGTAGGGACATTAATGGAGTTGGGTCAATCAAGACGTGGGGTATTTAAAGATATGAAGTATCTGGCTCAGGGTAGAACTACTTTGGTATATGAAATACCTTTGGCAGAAGTGGTTACAGATTTTTTCGACCAAATGAAGTCTCGGTCTCGCGGTTATGCTAGCATGGAGTATCATCTTATAGGTTATCGTGAGAATCCTTTGGTTAAGCTAGATATTATGATTAATGCTGAACCAGTGGATGCTTTGGCTGTAATTGTCCATCGCGATAAGGCTTATGGGGTAGGTCGTGCTTTGACAGAAAAGTTGAAAGAGTTAATTCCTCGTCATCAGTTTAAGGTACCAATTCAAGCGTCTATTGGTTCTAAGGTTATTGCTAGTGAACATATTCCAGCTTTACGAAAAGATGTTTTAGCTAAGTGTTATGGTGGGGATATTAGTCGTAAGAAAAAATTACTCCAAAAACAGGCTAAGGGTAAAAAGCGGATGAAGTCATTGGGCACTGTTGATGTACCGCAAGAAGCTTTTATGGCAGTTCTACGATTAGATTGATTGACTTGGTTGTGTATCAAGAAACCCTGGAAATGATTCAGATGAATATTGTCCCAAGAACGCGGGAATCATCATGGAATGTCCTCTGTGCGGCCATTATAAGCCCCATAAGTACGGAAAAATATGTTGAGAGAGGTAGTTTAAGAGAAATTAGTCCCACAGTTAATTTGGCCTATAATACGATGGTTAGTTAGTAGGATCTACCTCTGAGAAAGGACAAATGATTCATTTCTCGGAAAATGCCCCTATGTGAAAGGGTTTATCATTGTCAAAATTGTGGGCAAGTTATGGACAGGGACTTGAATGGGTCAATCAATCTCGAAAATTGGACAAAAAA
>JAKQYE010000126.1 GCA_023356605.1 Trichodesmium sp. MAG_R02
AGGAATAGAAGATTTTGGTCTCTAGCTAATTTATATAGCAAATTTTTCTCTGGTAAAAAAAATTCAGCCACAAGTAAAAATTTTCTGTCTTTATTTATTTGAACGAGTCGAACTTTATCTAAATATAGTTGTTAGGAATAGAAGATTTTGGTCTCCAGCTAATTTATATAGCAAATTTTCCTCTGGTCTAAAAAAAATTAGCCACAAGTATAAATTTTGAGTTTTTATCTATTTGAGTAGGTCGAACTTTATCTATATAGTTGTTAGGAATGGAAGATTTTGGTCTCCAGCTAATTTATATGGCAAACTTTTCTCTAGTCTAAGATAAAATTCAGCCACAAGTATAAATTTAGAGTTTTTAACTATTTGATCAAGTCGAACTTTATAGTCTTTTTTAAAATTAACTTAATTAGGAAATTGAACCACAGTATTAAGATTGTAACTAATTTATGAACCTAATCTTTAACTACCTAAAAAAATACCAACTAAAAAGAGATCACAATTTCTTTATCTCTACTGAATTTTCTTATGTTGTCGAGAAAAAAATGGCCGAATTAATCAAAATATTTGATTCAGTAACTCCTAGCAAAGTATTGATATCAGAATCAAACCCAACAGAATTTCTTGCCAGTTTTATTGCTGCTGTTGGTGCTAGTTCTCAAGTATTTTTATGTAATCCAAAATGGGGAAAACTAGAATGGGAACAAGTTTTAAAATTAGTAGAACCAGACGTAATTTTGGGAAATATTCTTAACCATAAATTTATAGGAGAGTGTTTAGAAAAAATATCTAAGTTGCCTAGAGATAAACCCTGTAAAAAAACTTTGACTACTGAGGAAAATTTGATTATGATTCCTACTGGTGGCTCATCTGGAAAAATTAAATTTGCTATTCATACATGGGAAACTTTAATGTCATCCGTAAGAGGTTTCCAAGGATATTTCCAAGTACAACAAATTAATTCATTTTGTGTTTTACCCCTATATCATGTCAGTGGTTTAATGCAGTTTATGCGCTCCTTTACCACCGGGGGAAATTTAATAATTTTGCCATCCTATAAAGATATTTTAGAACAAAAAGAATGGAATATTAACCCCAATGAATTTTTCATTTCCCTAGTACCAACCCAGTTACACCATTTGCTGCAAAAGAGAGAAACAGCTAACTGGTTATCTAATTTTCAGACAGTGCTTTTAGGTGGTTCCGCAGCTTGGGAAGAATTATTTGATGTCGCAAGAAAATATCAAATTAAATTAGCTCCAACTTATGGAATGACAGAAACTGCTTCTCAAGTTGCAACTCTTAAACCACAAGATTTTTTGGCAGGAAATAATAGCAACGGTCAAGTATTACCTCACGCTAAAATTATCGTTAAAAATGAAATTGGGGAGACATTATATCAAAGTCAAATTGGTAATATTAGTATTAAAGCTAATTCTTTGGCGTTAGGGTATTATCCTGATATATTTAATAATTATGAAAGTCTAGTAACAGATGATTTAGGATTTTTTGATCATCAAGGTTACTTAAAAATAGTAGGTCGTAGTAATCAAAAAATTATTACTGGTGGGGAAAATGTTTTTCCGGCAGAAGTTGAAGCTGCTATTTTGACAACTGGCTTAGTTGATGATATTTGTGTAATTGGTTTAGCAGATAAATATTGGGGTGAAGTTGTAACTGCTGTTTATGTGGGTAATTATTTTGAAGTTTCTAGAGAAAAGTTGTTAGCTGCTATTGATCAAAAATTGAGCAAATTTAAGCACCCTAAATATTGGCTAAGAATAGAAAGTTTACCTCGTAATTCTCAAGGAAAAATTAATCGAGAGTTGTTAAAAGAAATTGCTATTCAAAGAATAGGAGAAGAGGTCTAACTATTACAGTATTTTTAAAATATATAAACCACATTATAAAAACCAAAAGTCTGTGTAGATAAATATTTGGGGTGAAGTTGTAATTCCTGTTTCTGTGGGTAATAATTTTGAAGTTTATAGGGAAAAGTTTTGAGCTGCTACTGAGCAAAAATTGAGCAAATTTAAGCAGCCTAAATACTGACTAAAAGTAGAAAGTTTACCTCATAATTATCAAGGAAAAATTAACGATATTTGTTAAAATAAATTGATATTCAAACAATAGGAGAATGGAGCTAACTATTACAGCACTTTTTAGATACGTAAACCACATTATCAAAACCAAAACTCTCTAGGGACCTTCCATGCAACGTCCAAACTTTAGTCTACATATCATGAAAATTGCTGTATTAAATTTAAATTATGTACACTCTATTTATAACAAACTAACAAATATCTAGGACGTTCTTGGTCTCAATAAATAAATTCATATTTACTAAAACCAGGTTTTTTTACTTGATTTATAATTGTATTTTCTGTTTCAGGAAAATCGCCATTTTCTATGTATGTAATTGCCATATCTATTTAATCTTTAGTCAAGCTAAACCAATTTTTCCTAATATTTTGCTTATATTTTGCTAAATAGCAATCATGAGTTTCTTTTTCCTCTCTAAAAACATCAATTAACATAAAACAACAATTAGGATTCAGTATTGGCCAAATATCATTAATTAAATTTTGCTTATCTAATGTATTTAAGTGATGAATAGTATAGTAGGAAAAAACAATATCAATTTTTAAGTTTTTAGTGGAGATTAATTCTCTAACTACATCTTTAATATTGCCTATAATTAAATTTTTTACCCGGGAAAATCGGCAATATTTTTCTGGGCAACTTTAGATGCTTGAGATGCTTGTGGTGATAAATCAACACCAGTATAACTATAGATATTACCGTCAACAAGACAAGTTATTATAGTTGATAACTCCCCAAAAACCAGGTCTAAAAAAGAAAATAGTTTAGCTGGATAATTGAAAATAAACTAATGTAATACATCATAAATTTCTTTATGTTTCATGTGATTATGTTTGATAATTTTCTAGAAAAAATGCCAGTTTTTAGCGAATATTTCTGCACTGGAGTGTATAGTCTGATTTCTGATTTTGGCAATATTTAAAGCAACTATAAATATAAAAATATTGTCAATACTATAGCAATACTAAATAGGTTGCGACAAATCAACTTGAAAAGTTCTGTATATTTCTAGTATCTAAAAATTTTAATTGTTGATACAACATTCCCATTTTCGGTAACTTTATACCAGCTTCCCTTGCCATTCGTAAAGGGTTGCCAATAATTCCTTCTATTTCTAAAGGTCGTCGTCGCTCATAGTCAATTTTCATGCTAGTTAAATAAGGTTGTAATTTTTTAGTATGGTCTAACATTTTTTGAATATAAGTATCTGGAATTTGACGCTGACAACTTTTTGCTCCCTCTAAAACTTCCTGCATTATTTCTACTACTAAATTTATCGTATTAGCATTTCCCATAATTTCGTTAGTTCGAGCATCTAAAATTACTGACAAGCTGTTATAAGGAATATTCCAAACCAATTTTTTCCATCTTTCTAGTAGTAAATCTTCAGTGAGATAAACCGGAACTCCTGAAATTTCAAAATCATGAGTAATCTCGCGCATTTTATTAGTAATTTTAGCAAATTGATAATTCCTGGCGTATCTTCCAATTCTAATTGAACCATCATCTATATGATGAATATAACCAAAACTTAATTTGTTAGAGGCAAGATGAGATATTCCTCCTATTAACCTTTGCTCCCCAACAATTTTGGCAACTTCTGGTTCTGCACTTAAACCATTTTGCAAGAGTAACACAACAGTATTTTCTTTTAATAAGGGTGGCAAAAATTTTGCTAATAAATTATTTTGTGTTGTTTTTAATCCTATGAGAATTACATCACATTTTGGCATTTCATTAGTATTGTTATAGGCGTTAACTTGAGAGAGTTTAAAATCCCCATCTTTTGATTTTATGATTAAGCCATTTTGCAGAACATGATGATAATCACTATGTAGTAAGAAATGAACTTCTAATCCTGCTTTTTGTAGTTTTGCACCGTAAAAACCTCCTAGTGTGCCACTGCCAATTATGGCATAAGTATTGTTTGACATTTAGTTTATATGAAATTCGACAATTTTTTGATTAGTGAAAGTCTTCTATTATTCTTAGCTAGCACTAGATAAAACTTGGTTCAGATATTATAACTAATACATTTAAACCTTGAGAATTCGAGACTAATATTTTGATGCTTGGGAAAGATATTTTTACTGTTAAAAAGTTTGAATATTTGGAATTATATGATTTGAAAAAATAGAATATTATCAGTAATTTTCAAATAATCAATAAACCTATAACACCTCTATTATGAACTATGAAAACTCAATAAAAAAAATAACTTGTTGATTCAATTATTAGATGGATAGACCTTAATTTGACCGAGATAAAATCCTGCTATATTATTATTTTATATATTCAAATTATTCAATTTTACTTAATTTCCATTAATAGTATTTTTGCTACTCCCTTTAATATTTCTCCTAAAGTTAATCCTCCTGTCAATACTAAGAAAGTATATATATCAATAACTCGAACTTCAGCTCCCTGAATATTCTGGATAAAGGCATAAGAAATGGAAGTAAGAAAAAATATATAGTCATTTAAAATAAGAATAAAATACTTTTTCTCCTGAAACTTAGTTATAGGAAGAAATACTTGTCTCAATCTAAATTTAAAAAAATACTATACAGTTGTCGCAAAAAGCTGCACATAAATCAACTATAAAGAAAAATATTATAATTCCTATCCTAAAGAGATTTATAAAATCAAAAAAAATACTTCAATGTATCCATTATTATATTCTCCTCTAATTTTACTGAACTAGAAAATTTTAAAACTCAATAACCATTGCCTCATTTCATCAGATAATCTTTGCCTAATTCTACTTTGAGGATGAATACAAACGTGCTTTGTGTTAGCTCTTGCCACCCAATTTTTTCCTACCTCTTTTAAAAAAACTTGATAAGAAATTTCAAATTCATCATCTCCCCAAGTTCTAGGCATTAATTCAATAATTAACTCATCCCCACAAAACATTGGACGACGAAAATCAACATTAGCATGAATAATTGGAATAGCAATTTCTTGATTACCAAAAAAAAACCTCAAATTAATATTAAATGCTGCTAAAGATGCCTCATAAGCTTCATGACAAATTGCTAAAATATTAGCAAAATAAATCACTCCTGCAGCATCAGTATCCTGAAAATGAACTATTCTTGTATAGTAAAAAGACATTTATATAAATCAATCCAATAGCGAGGATAAAAAATATAGGGAATTTGCTCTCAATCAGGTTAACTATATGGCGGGCAAGATGCCCGCACTGGAAATATTTTAACTTTAATATTTTAACGAGCCAGCTTCAGTAAAATCCACTGTTAATCTACTTCCTTTGGAGGAAGCTGACTATAACTTATACTAAAATCAACCCTTATTTTTAATTATTATTACATCAATAATATTAGTAGCTACTACTTCAGAAATTTCTAAAGCATTATACAATTTATTCAAAAGTCTTTCTTCCTCTTCAGCAAGGTATCCATCTACTAAAACCAAGTCTGTACTAACAGCAAAAACTGTTTCTCTTAAATATTTAGGAAGTTGAGCAACCGCGGCATCAAACAAAGGCTTAATTTCCTGTTTCTTAATTATGCCTAACAGACGGTCTAACATTTCTTTTTTACGTTCTTCTGAATAATTACTAAACAGTTCCATCCGAGATAAAATATTACTAATACCTTGTTTTTCACTTTCAGTAATGAAATCATCCACAGCTACAGCAATTAAAGCGATCGCTGCAAAAGCTTCAGCAGGTTCTAATTTAATATCAGTAGCTTGTATTGTTGTTTGTCCTTGCTCAAAAAGACCCATTTTAGTTACCTCATTAGTAATTTTTTGACTGTGACCAGATTCTGACTTTTCGGGTTCCCTAGGTATTAGGTTGTAGGTAGTAGGTTATAGATAAGAAAATTTTACCGAAAAATTGGGTTTAAAGCCTCGAGTATAAGCGAGGGGCTTTTTAGTTGTTATATGTTATCCCAAATGTTAATTAAGTTGATTAACTAGTCCCGGACAGGCAGTCCCAGACAAAAAACGAATGCCTCAGCAAGGATAATTCACCCTACTATGCTCTCTTCTCACCGAGGGTATGGGGGTGGGTTCAGTAGCTTATGGAGTGCGGAGCTGGGCGCCAGCAAAACCTCAACTCTCCCTTGAACTTCAGCTCAGCAGGAACCTCCATACCTTTGGGCAGGGTAGGATATTAACTATAGCAATTATCACATCGATTATGTTCATCTTTCAAGCTAAAAAGCTTGTTAATTAAGGCTTTTGGTGTACCTCATTTGGGTGGAACCTAGTATATCACTTCCTTATTGACTTCTCAAAAACCGCTAAATTAGCTTTGAGAAAATCAATAAATTGTCGGGCCCCTCGCCCAGAACGACCATTATTTCTAGTTGCCCATTGTAAGGCTTGATAGTCTAAATCTTCAGGATTTAAACTTATTTTTTCTTGCTTTGCCAGATGTCTGACAATTGTTAAATAAGTATCTTGGTTAGCCGGTTCAAAAGTTAAAGTTAAACCAAAGCGATCGCTAAAAGAAAGCTTTTCTTGAACTGTATCCCAATTATGCACCTCATCACTATCTTTTGGGGTAGGGCGATCGTTAAAAAATTCTCTTATTAAATGCCTTCTATTTGAAGTAGCATATACTACTACATTTGCTGGTTTAGCAGTTAGATTACCTTCTAAAACAACTTTTAAAGCTTTAAAAGTATCATCATCTTCTTCAAAGGAAAGGTCATCAACAAAGATAATAAATTTTTGTGGAACATTCCGTAATTTTTCCAAAATTAATGGTAAATCTTTCAGATCAGACTTAGCTACTTCAACTAAACGGAGATTGCGTTGACTATATTCATTTAATAAAGCTTTTACTAAGGAAGATTTCCCAGAACCACGACTACCATAAAGTAAAACATTAAGAGCTGGATATCCTGCTAGAAGAAATTCTGTATTTTTAATTAAAGTATCTCGTTGGAATTCATATCCTACTAATTCCTTTAATTTAACTGGATCGGGATAAGTAATAGTTAATAGTTGACCATTACGCCATTCAAAAGCAATTGATTCAGCAAATAAACCTATACCGAAATGACGATAGTGAGTACCTAAGGTCTCAATAGCATCTACCCAATTTTCTAAATCTTTTAACTTTTGATAGATAGGTTCTTTTCTTTGTGTTTGTGGTTCCCAAGGGATGGGAGGGTCTTCTAATTTAGCTATTGTTTTTACCCACTGACTAATTTGTTTACCACTGCACTGATAAAGATTTTGTAAAATTTGCAAATCATGTTTTGCTGCTGCGATTAAATTTGGAGAGAGGCTGGTAATATCTACATTTTGAACTTGTTTACTAAAGGGATTCTCATCCTGAACAATTTGATAAATTACATATTCTTGCCAGGAAATATTTTGACTAGCAATAGTTCTAAACCAGTTACTATAAGCTCGGATGCATTCGATCGCAATCACATCACCTTTAGACAAAGATTCTAATAACTGAATAAAAGCTTGACCTACTGTTTTTTTGATAACAGACTGATATAACAATAGAGATGCTATTTGCCAATGTAAACTTTTAATTTGGGCTAATACTTGAGAATTTGAATAAGACATAGTTAATAATATGATTGCCTTCTTAATAACTTATTATTTTTGTGAGCATTCAGCTAGTATGTGACTCGATAATATCGTCTAATCTTTGTAGTGAGAAAACACTATTTTTTTATATTTACTTAAGACACTATTTAAGTAAACATTCAGTTTTCAGCTATCAACTATAACGAGGAATTAGCCTCCAAGAAGAATTAAAAGTCCGACACCGAAAAGATGATCAGCAAGCCCTAAGTAATTTATTATTTTCATGCATCTTTTGCCACAGTATGACCAAGGAAAAGCACTCGAGCTGACTGCTAAAGTGCTTAATGATTACCAATTTAAGAGAAAGAAATATTTCCCAAAAATGTTATTCAAGATTTGAAAATTTTAGCTTTAATTATAATGAAAGAATTCTTGAATCTTAATGACGCAATATTAAGTTTTGATAAATTAGCTGGCTATTTGCCCAAGGAGGTTGTATAAACTATTTTGAGTTTTTGGAATTTAATTTGTAATTTAATGATAATGACTATAAGTATCGCCATAATAACAGGGATCGCCTATGGTATGTTAGCCATTGTTGGAGGCATTATTGGATACACAAAAGCAGGCAGCAAAATATCCTTAATATCTGGTAGTGTTAGTGGTTTACTATTAATTGTATGTGGAATCATCCAACTAATGGGCATGAATTGGGGTATAATACTATCTATAATTACTACAACTATTCTAGTAATTACATTTATTATACGTTTAGCAAAAACCCGTAAAATGATGCCTGCGGGATTAATGATTTTAACTGGTATTGTTGCTGTAGCAGTTATGGTTTATGAAATTGGGACAAAAAATTCAGGGACAACTTAAATGAAAATACAGAAGTATGAGAGTATAGTAAGAGTTATACAGCAAATCAAGTCATATGATAGTTAAATAACATTAAATATATTCCTTAATTTGTACTAATCAGCTACTAAATATCAGAGATTACTTTTAACTTTTTACTTAGAGTGCAGCACTATCGCAATCCCATATTAGTCCCAATAGATATAATAGTAAGGATAACAAATCTAAGAAAAAGAAAAAAATAAATATTATAGATGAACTAGATGATTTTATTGATCAAGCATGTATATTCCAAATAAATAAAAAGAGCCAAGGCTTGTCTTAATGATTTTGTCGGGAAAATCCTACTATAAAGTCAAAAAACTATTAAATCTTTCTCACAGTTTTATTAGTGAATGGAAAAACCAAGCATTATTTCATGGTGTAGAAAGTTTAAAGCTTCAGGTACCTTGGGAGACAAGGTTGCTTAAAGGTGGTCGAAAAAAAAGGAAAAAATTGAGTGGTTGAAGACACAAGATTATCTTAGGTTATCAGATTTAAAAAAATATTTGTCAAATATTCAATTTCCCAAAACTTTTTCAGTATGTAATTTTGTGGCAACCTATGTGGGGATTGCTATATATAGCTATCTCCGCCAAAGTTTAATAGTTTTGTCCTTACTACCACTAGCAATACTATTACCATCAGGACTAAAACAAACTGTATAAATTTCATCTGTGTGTCCGGTTAAAGTATTCAGCAATTCTCCTGTTTCTAAATCCCATATCTTAATACTATTATCCTTGCTGCCACTGGCAATATAGCGACCATCTCGACTAACATCAACAGATATAACTTCAGCAGTATGACCAGAGAGAATTTTGATTAAGTTTCCTGTTTTTAAATCCCAAATTTTAACCCTAGTATCATAACTACCACTAACTATTTTTTTCCCATCTGAAGTAATCTTAACAGACCTAATAGCTCCTGTGTGTCCATTTAATGTATTAATTAAATCTCCCGTATCTAAATCTTCAATTTTGATAGTTTGGTCTGCACTACCACTAACCAATTTTCTACCATCAGAGCTAATATCAATAGAATAAATTGTATCTGAGTGATCACGGAAACTAAAAATCAAGGAACCTGTTTTTACATTCCAAACTTTAACCGTTTTATCTCCACTAGAACTAGCAACTATTTCATCATCAGGACTCATAACAACTGACCAAATAGGTGCTCGATGTTCAAAAACTGGAAATGGTTCTTCTGTTGCTGTTGGCAAATTCCAGATCATTACCCTCCAATGATAAGTACCTGCAACTAATTGAGTAGCATTGCTATTAAAAGCAACTGACCAAATTACAGAATCATCAGCACGAAATGTGCTGAGAACTTTTCCTGTAGGTATTTCTAAAATTTTTACTGTTGTCTCTCTACTACCGGTAGCTAGCATTTTTCCATCTGGACTAAATACAACAGTACTAACGGCAGCTAAATATTGAGATAAATCTTCTACTTGATAATTCTGCCAATTTTTACCTTGTTTACATTTTTGTAAAATATCCTGAGCTTCAGCAAAAATCCTAGATTCTTCACTAATTATATTTTTATTATTGATGCAATCTTCATAATTTCGTTCTGTATATAGGTTTCTAAATAAATTTAATTTTGCTACTTCTTCTTGTTGTTTTTTTAAAATTTGATCTTGTTGTCTTTGATTATAATTTTGAATTTTAATATATACATAACTTAAAAATATCACGGTAATAATAAGAGTAAAAAATCCTACAATTAACCACCAGTTAATGGAAGATTTTTGATATTTATTGATAAATATTTTTTTCAATTTTATGAGTAGAGATTTAGGAAGTACTCTGTCTTCTATTAATTCTATATCCTCCTGAGTCAGTTTTAAAATTTGCTGTAACTGTTTTAACTCTTCAATAGTTTCATTACTAAAGGGATATTCTTGTTGAATAGCATCTCGTAATGTTTTTTCATATTTTTCTCCTTTCTCTTGGTATTTACGGTAAGGACTTAATACCTCATCTTCGATTATTTCCGTTTCTCCCTGTGAGAGTTCTAAATTTTCTCGTAGTTCGTCTAAAATTCCTCTCCCCACAATAGAAATATCTCCTCGAGAGCTAGCGATATAAAAAACCTTTTTCCGGTAGATTTCTCTGTTACCTATAGTTTGACCTTGGTTATTGCTAATGTCCTTTAAATCTACTATGACTTCGGCTGCTGACTGATAACGTTCGCTGTAATTATAGCGCACCATATTATCTAAAATATCTGCTAGAGCTGTAGAACAATTTATTAAGTGCCGCCAAAATATTTCTCTTTTGTTACCATTTTTCTGATCTTTTAGTTTAGATAATTCACTACTAGGTAATCCTGTAATTGCCTGAATTCCAATCATTCCTAAAGCATAAATATCACTGTTTAATTGTGGGTTATATTCAAATTGTTCAATTGGCATATATTCCATTGTACCAATCCTTGCAGTTGGAATTGGTTGAGCAATATTAATTTCTTTAATAGCTCCAAAATCAATTAGAACTAACTTATTATCTGATTTTCTTCTAATTAAATTAGCAGGTTTAATATCTCGATGAATCACATGATTTTTATGTACAAATACTAAAATTTCTAACACTTCTATAAGAATTTCAACTATGGGGATTTCAGATAAAGGTTTACCAGGTAATATTTCATGATCCAAAGATCTACCAGGAATAAAAGATTGAATTAAATAAAATTCTTGATTTTCTTCAAAATAAGCAAGGAGTTTAGGAATTCTATTGTGTTGAGATAGCTTTTCTAGTATTTGTGCTTCTTTTTGAAATCTACGGCGAATGATTTCCAGAAATTTTTGGTCATAAGTATTTGGCTGTAAATGCTTAATAAAACATTTTGCTTCTCCAGGACGACGAATATCTTGGGCTAGATAAGTATAGGCAAATTCTCCTGATTCAATAACTTCAATAATTTTATAGCGTCCATCTAAAATATTTTTAATCATTATGCTAGAACCTTTTTTTTTGAATTGATAAAACCCGATTCTTAGAAGGTATCTATGAAATAAATCTTAAGGTCTGGTCTATTCTAAGCTTACCTTTCGGTGGGTTACGGCGAATTAAAGAGATTATTAAGTTTAACTATGGATCTGCGCTATACTCACCCTACCACCCTACACTAGGGTTTAATATTTTGTTGATAGATACCCTCTAAAAGCTATGCTTTATCAACATCTTTCTTAACATAAAGTCTGACAAAATACACAAGTTATATAACCCACATTCCGCACTTCTTAACATTAAACTGATAAGTTTTATTTATCTATCGCCCCAAATGCTACCCCTGAAAACCTTATTGCTATAAACCTCAATTTTCACGACTATAAAGACAGTACTTACGCAACGGCACTATGTATAGTGGCAATATCAGGACTTACGCAGTGCCTCCATATATAGTGCATTTTTGACAATAAATTCAAATATTTACACTACAAGTAGTACCTTTACGTAAGTCCTGAATATCTTAAAAATGATAATTTTTGACACCATATATAGCGGTACTGCGTAAGTCCTGTGTATATTTTTAAAGAAGGTATTAGATAATAATGTCTAGAGGGAAAAAGTTAGGGATCCCACTTGTGCCATATATTTCCTGATTTAACTACTAAAAATTAGAAATTTTAGAATAGTCGTTAATGATTAATTTTAGAGGGTATGTTATTCCAGAAGATAAATTTATTCGAGTAAAAATTGTCATACAGAATACTAATTAATTATTTAAGCTACCAAAAACAAAAGCCAAATTTTAGTAGTGCTATCATAGATAGAAGATAGAAATATCACTAAAATTAGGTATAGGGAGTTAAGTGGATGAATCACGAAATAATATCAATCAACAGACCTATTAGACTAAAACAAGCAATTGAAGCTAATTCTGATCAGCAGGTACTGCGCGAAAAAACTGAGTCCAAGCCAGAAAAATCTGCTCTAGTAAAAAAACCCTCATCAAGAACAGAAGGTATAAATCAACCAAGTAAACTACAAAGACCTAGAAAACCAATTAAACCAAAGTTAAAAGAATCTATCCAACAAGTGACCAATGCTCAGGGAAAAGTTTTTAACTCGGGAGATAAAATTCTAGTATCAGCACCCTGGAGTAGTTTGGTAGAAGCTGAAATTACGGGGTTTTATAAAAGTCCAAAAGGTTCAATTTGGGTGATTTTTCTTCCTCAAAAATCTTTACCTAACTGGAAATGGGAAAAAGGTTGCATCCGGGCTGAACTATTAAAATAGCCATAATTCAGCTAATAAAGTGATATTAAATTGAGGATGATCAGTCTCTACAAATCAAATCACAATAAATCTTTGAGAATTATTGCGAAGTTTTTCAATATTTATAGATAGGGGGACGGTCATTTTAGTTATCAGTTATTAGTACCTCCGGTTGATTCAGGACCAAGGAGATGATCAAGATCAGGATGACTTATCAAGATGAACTGGAAACTGCATCAAACCGCTAGTTTTCATTTCTATTTACTTAAAAGGGAAGATGGTATAAAGCATTGTGGAATGGGACAATATCTACATGAAGACACGTATTTGGTGTCATGTCTGAATTCAGTCAAAACCAAGAAAATAAGTCCGGAGATTCTGACTTGAGCTGTATATTTTTAGATGATTTTTGTAATTTTGTTGTGTAGGATGCAATTTTTTTTAAGATTTGTGGGTAGTCTCATATAGGTAATTAAACTTATTCATCCAAAAAATAAATTGGTTTGGGTATAGCCATTTACTCTCATAAATGTTAATATTCTTAACATAGTATTCGTTTATGTAAAGGCCACAAAAGTAATAATCTGAAGTTATCAGAAACTCTATACTTAGGCCAATACCACAGGAATTCTATGGTAAATCTAAATTATAAATTATTTAAACTTCTTTTCTTGCCTATTGTCGACAAATGCTGATTGTGGAGCCAAACAGATAATATTTGGACTCCTTGCTCATATCTAAAAAAATCTAAAATCTATAATTAACACTTTTTATCGGCCAAATTTTATCGGCCCAATAAATAATAAAGAGTCAGAGAAAAAGTTTTTCTTAAAAAAATTCAGAAAAGCGTAATGCCCGCCCGCTTTTCTTGCTAGCTCAGAGTAGAGTTATCTAGCGGGAAGAAGATTATGAAGATTGGTCAAACCTCAGACATAGATTCTGTACGTACTTATCTAAGAGAAATTGGTCGTGTGCCTCTATTAAGCCACGAAGAAGAAATTCTTTATGGAAAACAAGTGCAACGCCTAACAGCTTTGCATGAAGTCAACCAAACTTTAGTAGAAACGTTAGGCCGTGAACCAACATTAGTCGAATGGGCTGAGGCCAAGGAGATGTCAAAGTCTGAATTGCAACGAATTATTATGGAAGGTGAAAGAGCCAAGCGGAAAATGGTAGAAGCAAACTTGCGTTTGGTAGTATCTGTTGCTAAAAAGTATATCAAGCGAAATGTAGATTTGCTTGATTTAATTCAAGAAGGTACTATTGGTATGCAGCGAGGTGTGGAGAAGTTTGACCCTACCAAGGGTTATAGATTTTCTACTTATGCTTATTGGTGGATTCGTCAGGCTATAACTAGAGCCATAGCAGAAAAGGGCCGTACAATTCGTTTACCTATTCATATTACGGAAAAGCTGAACAAGATTAAAAAAGTCCAGCGCCAACTTACTCAACAACTAGGACGTTCGGCTACTACTGGTGAAATAGCAGAAGAATTAGGTTTAACCCCAAAACAAATTCGCGAATGTTTAGAACGGGCTCGTTTACCTTTGTCTCTGGATTTGCGAGTGGGAGATAATCAAGATACAGAGTTAGGAGACTTATTAGAAGATACAGGAGCTTCTCCGGAGGACTATGCTCTCCAATCTTCCATGCGAACTGATTTAGAATCAATTATGGCTGACCTTACTCCTCAACAAAAGCAAGTTTTGGCCTTAAGGTTTGGCTTAGAAGATGGCCAAAGTATGACTCTATCGAAAATCGGTGCCCACCTGAATATTAGTCGCGAAAGAGTACGGCAAATAGAGCGGGAAGCTTTAAGTAAACTTCGTAAAAGAAAACAAGATATGAATGATTATTTAGCTAGTTAGGGCCAATTATGGATGTTTGCGTAGTATTTGCCTTAGGGTAAAAGCTACTCTAAACAAGGTTGGTCCTTGAGTACTTCACTGTTCTATTTATGCTTTGCTGCATTGGTTTTACTGAAGCGGAGTAGTTTGAGTAGCGGCAGTATAATCTAAATGGTAATAGACCAATCTATGGTCATGTAAAGATATCCATAGGACTATGTACTGACCGAAAAGCTCTAAGACAATGCTAGAAGTTACTTGAGGAAACATCCACGATGATCATGAACTTTCCGTTGTAAGTATTAAAAATCATTGGCTATTGTTTAATAACAATGTCGGGAGGATGTTAAGCTGATAAATTAGTATCTAGGAAGAAAAAAAATATTAATAGTTGCAATAGATATGGTTGGTTAAGTTCATCGACCATAGTTGTCAAAAAAGGTTTCTGAAATGGAGGTAGAAGGTGACCAATAGAAAGAATCATGGGTCAGATTTGTTTGAAGGAAGTTCAGAAGAAGACAATTTACTTTGGCAATATGTCCAGTCCCTGAGTCCAGATACAGTTTCCCACTTATCAAAACCAACTTCTCAAGAAGTTTTTCAGGTGATGGAGCGAAATATTGTTGGGCTCTTAGGTAATATCCCCTCAGAACAATTTCATGTAAGTGTAACAACTAGCAGAGAAAACTTAGGCAAATTGTTAGCTTCAGCAATGATAAGTGGCTATTTTCTGAGAAATGCTGAACAAAGAATGACATTTGAAAAGTATTTCAAAGTAAATCAAATGTTTAATAATGAGAGCTAACTATTGAAGCAAAATAATTGGACAAAACTTGATGTAATTGTACATTGTTAATCATAATATGAGAGCAATGTCCAATTTATTTGAAGGAGGTAAATGACCAATTGAAATCAAATCAACATTAGGCAAAGTCAAGATTCCATTAAACCTGAAAACTTATAAGTGTAGATTTTGGAATGGGTGGTTTTGAGGCGATCGCCTAGGCGAAAGTAGCTAAGATAAACCCAGAAAAACTATACCTATATAATAGTAGATGGAATTTCAATAGATTTTAAGCCTGGTCTTGAAGATAAGTTTCAGACTCCCGTCAGTCATATTCTGTGAAACAGGAAGCCAACTCTAAAGCTCATGCAATCATGTATCAATAAATTTAGATAAGTTTAGTAAGCAGGTAGGCACAAAAAAGTTTAGCTGTATTAAGATTTGTATACTAACTATGAGTTCTTCCAAACAATTATAACTTGAGGGTTTCTTTACATTTTGTTACACAGGAACAAATTTTAACACCAACTTACTTAGAACGGTTAATTAGTCAAATCTTAATCATTCCCTTGGTTGTTAAGCCGGGGGTTTTTTATTAGAAGTAGAGAATTAATATGGTATTACCTTATAAATTAATTGGTGTTGCTGTGATCTGGGATGAAACAGGAAAAATTTTAATTGATAAACGAAGATCAGGGGGTTCATTTGGTGGTTTGTGGGAATTTCCTGGAGGTAAAAAAGAAGCTGGTGAAACAATAGAAGATTGTATTAAAAGGGAAGTTTTAGAGGAGTTGGGAATTGAGGTTGCACTAGAAGAGCATTTAATTACAATAGAGTATAATTATTCTGAAATTAGAGTCAAGCTTCATGTATATCATTGTCGTTACTTGCGGGGAATACTAAAAGCTATAGAATGTGATGAGTTTAGGTGGGTAACATTAGATGAGATAGATAGATTTACTTTTCCTAAAGCAAACGAGCAAATTATTACTGCTTTAAAGAAAATATCAATTTAAGTATATTTCAAATTCTATACCACAAATATACTATAAAAGTATTTTTAAGGAATAAGGTGGATTACAGATTCTGCTATTGCTAATAACTGTCAATAGATTATGTAATATGTATTTTTACTTCCAAACTTCTTAGTTATTATCAGGCAAGGCTTTCAATCCCTAGTTTTATATACTACGTTTTGACCTACGGAATGTAGGGGATATTGATTTTGAACATACTTTTCCAGACTAGATTTAAACTAAAATAAGTTGTCTTATCTTCTTGTTTGATATCTAATAATAATCGTCTTTTTAGTGACTGTATGGCATTCAACAAGTCTGATGTTGATAACTCCAAAATTTTGTCAATTTGATGCAAAGTAACTGGTTTATTTGCTTGAGCAAGTTGAATTATTATTGCTTTTTCCTTCTGAGTCATTCGTTGAAAAATTTTATCTAATTCTATTACTAAAGACTCACTTAAAATCACTTTTTCCCATTGCAAAAATTTAGTAACACTATTGTCAAATAATTATTGAATTATGGTGCCAGTAAATTCTATCCAACGAGGGTTACCTTGATAGATGTTAATTAAATTTTTCCAAGTTTCTTCGTCTGATAATTTATGGTTTTGGAGAATTTGTTTTGCTGCTAATCCTAGGTTACTTAAAATGAGCGATCGCACATACTTATTATTTGTTTCTAGTTGAGCTATTTCTATGGGTTTTTCTCTACTATTTAATATTAAACAACTTTGATGATCAATTTCGGCAATAAGCTGAAAAAATATCTGGTAATTTTCAGATTCAGTTTGATATTGACTGGCAATTTTCCCACTACAAAAAAGTATTTGTAAGTCATCAAAAACAATCAAACAACGATATTGACGTAAGCAATTACGCAGTTGTGATATTTGGGATTCAATATTTTGGCAAGTATCTCCTTGGTTGGGGAAATTTTTTAATAGGTTAGTAAGAGTTACATCAAGAGTTGGGGAAAAGCACAGACTCCGATAAATGATGTAATTAAAGTTAGTTTCTATTTGTTTTATTAATTCCAGTATTAGAGTTGTTTTGCCTATACCACTAATTCCTAAAAGTGCAATGAGGCGAGATGAATCTTTTAAGAACCAGTTTTCCAAAGTTTTTAATTCAGAAGAGCGATCGTAGAAATTAAAAATGTTGGGTGCTTCAGCTAAATCTGTTTGTGGTTGATTTTTAGTTTCTTGGGAATTTTCTACAGAAGTGGGCGATCGCTCTCTATCTGAAAAAATATTAATATTATTAAATGAGAACTCAACTTTGGCAATTTCATATATCTGAAAAAGTGCCTAAAAATATCAGTTATGAAAGAGCGGTTGAAATTAGTGAAGGATTATGTGGTGGAGATATTAGGAACATCACAATTAAGCTAGAATTAAAATTGCTAGTTGGTAAAGTGAAAGCTATTGATGAAGAAATTATAAATGAAGAAATCGACAAATACAAAACTATAAAACTGCGTCACAAAAAAATTAATTTCCCAGAAACAGTTGTTCTAGAAAACGCAAACAATTCAAATTTAAAGGAGGAATAAATTATGCCGATAGATTCTATAACTTGGACAACTATAGGTTTAAGTTTTTTTGGTGGTGCTGCTGTTGGTTATTTTTGGGATGACATCCTCACGGGGTGACAAGTAAGCTTAATGGTAGATACAGTAATCATTTGAGACAATAAGTTGAATAATAATTCAATTAAAAAAGAAAGCTTATTGAATTTGGGAGGTAGCGATCGCCAATTCACTCTTATCGATCCTCTGAGTTGATTATTTATTCATTGAAAAAGTTTTGAAAATAGTTAAAAATATGATAAAAAAGGGTTATTAATCACAAATTAAAATCAATAAAAGTGAATATATTAGGCTTTTATCAAGACCATATCAAGGAAAAATTGAGTCCATCTCAAGTAATAACATTACAAATATTATTATACTTAATATCAGTACATAAAACTGTACAGATATCAAAATTAAGTAATTATTTCCCCCTGCCAATAAAATTAGAAAGTAAGGGGCAACATATACAAAGGTTTTTAACTTTAAAATAGTTTAGCCTACCTTTATTTTGGTTTCCTTTAGTTAAAAAAATTATAGAA
The DNA here is from genome assembly GCA_023356605.1 of Trichodesmium sp. MAG_R02. Lineage (GTDB taxonomy): Bacteria > Cyanobacteriota > Cyanobacteriia > Cyanobacteriales > Microcoleaceae > Trichodesmium. The sequence continues at coordinate 18,526 of JAKQYE010000126.1, forward strand.
AATTTATTTAGTTTGTCCTCAGAATTAGTATTAATTTTAGATAGAAATCAGTGGCAAAATACTAATATATTAATGATTAGTTTAGCTTGAAAAAAGAGGGCAATACCATTATAAACGATCAAAAAAGACCAATATTAATTACAAAGGGATATTCACGTGACCATCGGCCAGATTTAAAACAATGTGTATTAGATTTGATATTTTTGTAGTGATAGTGGAATACCATTATTTATGAGAACTGGTGATGGTAATGAATCAGACAAAGCAGTCCGCAGGTAAGATTTTAAGTAATGTAAAAAAGCAAATAAAATTAGATAGTATTATGGTTTGTGATAGTGCCTTATTAAGCCTAGAAAATATCCAATTAATCTCAAATTTAAAATGGATAACTCGAGTTCCAATGACTTTAAAAAAGACTAAAGAAATAATTGGCTCTTACCTAGAAAAAGTAAAAGTTTCCCCGGAAACAGACCCGGAAATTCAAGAAATCACTAGGGAATTTCAGAAAAAAGGATATAAATGGTTAGAG
>JAKQYE010000127.1 GCA_023356605.1 Trichodesmium sp. MAG_R02
CTAATATTTTCGATCTGGATTTGCTAAGTTTGTTATTGTAAAATTTGTGTGAGATTTAAGTAAATATTGACAGTAGTCAACAAAATTAAAATTCATATTTTTGAACTAATATAATCCTGTCGTTATCATCTAATAATTAAATATTTTTAGCAAGTTAATTTAATATTTTGTAACCTTATTTAAAGATACATTAAAAGTAATATCTATCTGAAAAAAAAAACTAATTATAGTATGGAGAATTTCATATCGACAGTACGCTACATATAGCGTACTTGCGTAAGTCCTGTTCCTATAAAGTGCTTATTTTCATTAGTCCCACTATGGAATCAATTATCAACCGTTCTTAAAAACCTACGATAATCTATATAAATCTATAATTATCTGTTCTATTCCTGCTTCATTCTGGCAACGTCGGCGTTATCCAGTCCACAAGCTGTCACGGACAAACTGCCCGCCATAGCTAAATTTAACGCTGCATTCAAGTCTCGTTCGCAGCTAAAATTGCAGTTTTCGCATTCAAAAACACGCTCCGATAACAACAGAGACTCTTTAACAGTTCCACACCTACTGCAAGTTTTAGAACTAGGAAACCATCTATCCACAATGGTTAACTTAGAACCGTATAACTCACACTTATACTCTAACTGTCTTCTAAACTCATAAAAACCCATATCAGCAACAGCCTTAGCTAGCTTGTGATTGGCCATCATTCCTGATACATTAAGGTCTTCTATTACTATTTGACTGTGGTTTTTAGCCAAATAAGTAGTTAGTTTATGCAGTGTATCTTTCCTGATGTTAGCTATTCTATTATGTAACGATCGCTATTTTTAGCTGTACTGCCCTCCAGTTATTGGAAAACTTAGTTTTATGCCTGTGATTGATATTACAGTCGTGGTAGTTTAGACTCTAACTTTTTGTAAGATTTAGCACCATCAAACACTTTCCCTGTTGACAATGTTGCCAAAGTTTTAACTCAATAGTCTACACCAACTACATCTACTGCTTTCTCAGTAATTTGACATTCTCTGTCTACTTTGAAACTGACAAACCATCTATCAGCTTTCCTGCTAATAGTTACAGATTTAGGACTGACATTATCGATCTAAACTTCATAAGTTTTCATCCATCCAATTCGGGGCAGTTTTATATGATTAAAACCTACTGATATTGAACCATCTAAAGTGAAGCTATCGTCTTTACCTTTTTTCTTAAATTTAGGTACTCCCGACACTTTACTCAAACAACGCTTCCAAGCATTGGATAAATGCCTTAAAGCATATTGAGGCGCTGTTTTAGATACTTCATAGTACCAATAGTTATTAGGTTTAACTATTGCTACTAAAAGTTTATGCAGGTATATTGCAGTAGGAAATTTAAGTTTACTATCAGGATTATTGGAATTGTGAGTAAGGATCTTTCTAATTAACCATAATCCCCAATTGTAAGCATGACGCACTACACCTGCATGTTTAGCCAGCAGCGTTTTTTGCTGGTTTGTGGGGTGTAATTCAGTTTTGAATCCTAGTATCATAAAACAGATAATTCTAGATTTTAAGAGATAATCTCAGATTTTAGCCAACAGTTACAAACCCTACCCTAAGCCACTGGGATTAAACCTTAACTTTTTCCTTCTTAAACAACCGACCATATTTATAATAGGCAGCACAAGCACCTTCAGAGGACACCATGCAAGTGCCGAGGGGATTTTCAGGAGTACAAGCAGTACCAAATACTTGACACTGCCAAGGTTTCAGCACACCTTTGAGAATTTCCCCACATTGACAAACTTTAACATCAGCAACTTTTTTGTTAGGCACATAAAACTTGGCCTCAGCATCAAAACGGGAATAAGCATCAGTAATTTTTAATCCAGACTCAGGAATTTCTCCTAATCCACGCCACTCAAAGGTATCTCGTACTTCAAATACTTTGTCCATCGCTTCGAGTGCTACCCTATTACCCCCTTCTTTCACTATGCGACTATATTGGTTTTCCACTTCACAACGACCTTCTAATATTTGCTGTAGTAACATCCAAATAGATTGCAAAATATCCAAAGGTTCAAATCCTGATACAACTAAGGGCTTCCGATATTTTTCCGAAATTATGCTATAGGATTGAGTACCAATAACCATACTCACATGACCAGGCCCAACAAAACCTTGTAATTCTAAATCTGGGTTGGTAAGTAATGCTTCTAGAGCTGGTAAAATCAAAACATGGTTACTAAAAATACTGAAATTCTTGATGCCTTCTGCTTCTGCCTGCAAAATGGTTAAAGCTGCACTAGGGGCAGTAGTTTCAAAACCTAAACCAAAGAAAATTATCTCTTTGTCTGGGTTTCTCTTAGCTATATTCAAACTATCCAGGGGCGAATAAACTATCCGAATATCTGCACCTTGAGCTTGTGCCTGTAACAAACTTTTTTGAGAACCCGGTACCCGCATCCCATCCCCAAAAGTTGTAAAAATGACATCGGGTTTTTCTGCCAGAGCGATCGCATCATCTAATCTACCTCTTGGCATGATACAAACTGGACATCCAGGGCCATGTATTAGTTCGATCTTATTAGGTAAAACTTCCTCAATGCCATATTTGAAAATAGAGTGAGTGTGACCGCCACAAACTTCCATTATTTTTAGTGGGTGTTCCCTGGTATATCCTAACTTTCGGCTAAGTTGATCAATTTCTCTTACTAAACCTTGAGCTTTGTCGGGGTCACGAAATTCTTTAACGTATTTCATATCAGTTATCAATTTTCCCAAATAAATATGATCATATATCGTGTTTCACTTCCTCAAACTAACCTACATCAGTTATCAGTTCTCAGAAGTAACCATAACAACATATTGGGTTTTGTTTTCAATGCAGTCCATAGGGATATTGCCATGGCTCTTATCTACTACACAAGGCGTGCTTGGGGGTTTCCCTTGGACTAAACTCTCCCAAACTTGTCCAAAACCTATTTCGAGCTTTGGAGCTAGCTTCCTGTTGTATAGAAGACCACTGACCGCGGTCTGTAACTTATCTTTAAGAGTAGGCTGAAAATCCCAAAGCAGCTCAAGCTATTACATAATTTGCTCCAGCATTACAATCTCACTCAGCAGTCAAACCCTCCTTGAGGTATTACCTATTTTCTATGGGCATTTATATATTCATTGGCTAAGTTTCCCCTTATTTATTTTAGAACTTACCAACTTTAATGCCTCCCGACATCTGTATATGCTGGAAATTTCTCCAGGCTTGCTTTGCAGGAGTTTCCTGATTCCTATTGGACATGTGTTGGCAAGTTTTACCCAAGGAATCTCACTCAACCCAATCTAACTTTTAATTCATTACCTCAGCAACTTCTTGCAATAATTTCAAAGTTTCTTTTGCTTCTTCCTCATCTAAGCGGTTCATAGCAAAACCCACATGAACTAACACCCAGTCACCAACACAAGACTCAACAGGATGTTCTTCATCAAGAATACAAGCAATATTAACTTCTCTTTTGACTCCGCTGATACTAACCATTGCCAATTTCTTGACAATATCCGTTATTTCAACAATTTGACCAGGAATTCCTAAACACATTTCTCTTAAATAGATAAATAAATTAAACTTTTACTAAAATCAAAGTTTTTTTTGTCTGGGTAATAGTTCCCTCCTTGTCTTACTATTTCATTTTAGCTGCAGCGATCGCCACTTGACCTAAAGATAAACCGCCATCATTGGCTGGAACTTCGTGATTAGTCAACACCTTTAATCCCATTTTAGTTAGGCGATCGCTCACTCCTACAAGTAACAATTTATTTTGAAATACTCCACCAGTTAAAACTACCTGATTAAACTCACAACTCTGATGTAATTTAGCTACCATCTTGGATATAGAAATTGCCAATCCTTGATGAAACTTAGCTGCCATCAGAGCTGGAGCAGCACTTTTTTTGATATCTATTAGTAAGGATTGCCACATCGGTTGTGGCACCAGATAAGTAAGGGGGAATTTACTCATAGTCTCTGTATTCAAAGATAATATCCCCAACTCATAACCCTCAATTTCTTCAGTTTCATTTAAGAAATACTCTGTTGCCAAAGCCTCCAAATTTATCCCAGCTTGACCCTCATAACTACAAGATTCTCGGCAAATTCCAATAGCAGCAGCGACTGCATCAAATAAGCGTCCACAAGAAGAAGCTAGAGGAGAATTAATCTTTTTTTCCATCATTTGATTCAGGGAAGCTAGAGGTTTTGCTTGGAAAAAATTAAATAATTCTAAACTTTCGTAATTCTTAAGAAAATCTAAACCAAAAGCAGCAACTAAATGGGCATAAGTATTCCGCCAAGGTTGATAAATTGCCTGTTCCCCTCCAATCATTGCTACAGGCTTCAAAGTTCCTAAACGTTTAAACCCGTGATAATTTGCTAATAAAAATTCTCCGCCCCAAATAGTCCCATCTTCTCCATAACCTAAACCATCTAAAGCAATGCCTAAAACTGAATTACAATCAATATCTAACCCATTTTCCGCCATACAAGCTACTATATGACTATGATGATGCTGTACTTCGATGACTTTTAAATCATTAGCCTCAGCTAAATCTTTCCCCAGTTTTGTTGATAGATATTCCGGATGTTTATCAACAACAATTGTCTTCGGTTCAGCATCCAATAAATCCAAAAAAAGATTCAAAGTTTTTTGATAAGCTGCCACAGCTAAACTATTTTCCAAGTCCCCAATATGTTGAGATAAAATAGCCTGACCATCACGAAATAAACAAAAGGTATTTTTTAACTCACTTCCCATTGCCAAAATAGGAGGAATATTGTCAAATCCAGAAGGCAAATTAATGGGGGCAGGCGCATAACCACGGGCCCGACGTAATACTTGAGGAACTTCTTTAATGACTCGTACCAAAGAATCATCAACTCGATTAAAAATAGGGCGATTATGTATTAGGAAATAATCTGCAATTTCTGATAGTTTCTCCCGTGCTTCTTCATTTTTAAGACACTGAGGTTCATCAGAAAAATTACCACTTGTTAACACTATAGGAACATTCAAACGACGCAACACTAAATGATGTAATGGTGTATATGGTAGCATAAAACCTAAAGTATTTTGTCCTGGTGCAACACTAGTAGCAACCTGTTTCTTACCGTTTATTGATAACAACACTATAGGAGCAGCTGGGCTTGACAATAATTCATGCTCCTTATCACTAATACTGCAATATTCAGAAATTACCCCAATATCCCGCGCCATCAATCCTAAAGGTTTATCTGGGCGACGTTTGCGATGACGTAATCTTTGCACTACTTCCTCATTAGTAGCATCGCAGGCAAGGTGAAAACCACCTAACCCTTTGATAGCAACTATCATTCCTCGTTGCAGGAGAGTGCAGCACGCATCCAGATCATCTAACATTGAGAACATATCGGCAGTGACTGGTTTACCATCTGCTCTTTCTAACCAAGCTTTCGGTCCGCAAACATGGCAGGCAGTAGGTTGGGCGTGAAAGCGACGGTTGAGTGGATCAGAATAGTCTTGCTGACATTCTGGGCAAAAGTCAAAATCTGCCATGGTCGTATTTTTACGGTCATAAGGTAATTTTTTAATGATGCTGAGACGGGGTCCGCAGTGGGTGCAGTTTGTGAATGGATAGCGATACCAACGACTCAAGGGATTGAATATTTCACTTTTGCAATTGGAGCAAGTAGCAGCATCGGGCGCTATTTTGGTACGAACCGTGTTATTGTTGCTGGGAGTGATACAAAAGTCTGAGTCTGGGAAATTTACGTTTTTTAGTGGGTGGCGGGTAATGGTTTCGATCTGAGCCAGTGGAGGACTTTCAGAATGTATTTTTTGGACGAACTCATCAATAGTCGAGGGCTCTGCCACAATTTTTATTAAGACGCCTTGTCCATCATTACTAACCTCACCGCATACCCCCAATGTTTTAGCAATGCGGTACACTGTGGGGCGAAAACCGACACCTTGGACAGTGCCATAGACCCGAATTTGTTCTGCTGTTTTAGACATTGTAAATAATAATAATTAAGATTTTTAACCAATTATACAATGGTTTTTATTCCATTAGTAGGGGGTATGGCCATTCATTTCTGTAGTATTTTATATTTTTTAAGTTTTAGTGAAGTGTAGGTCTTTGTTCTATGATGGATATCTCCAAAAATTCCGATTTTGGAAGGGTGGGGTAAAGGCTTGAGAACCTTTTTTAGAGATGTCTAATAGACCTCTCCAAGAATGCCAATCTTGAAACCGCGGGGTAGGGGTTTGAGAACCTTTTCTGGAGATGTCTATTACAAAAGCCAATTAGAGCAGCAAAACGATAAAACCTTTATCCGATAGAATACTTCAATAATGCGATCGCGATCTTAGACGAAGAAATTCATTTGGCAGTAGATTCTACAGGGACTAAAGTCTACGCCATGGGGGAATGTAAAACTAGGATTTATGGCGTAAGTAAACTTAGAACATGGCATAAATTATATTTAGGTGTAAATGAAGCTACCGGAGACATTGTTATAGCGATTGCTGCAACTAATAATGGGCAGCGTATATCTCCAAGTGTGGGGGTGGTAAAATAAATTCGTTGTGTAGCTCATAGAATGTCCTCTTTGCAATCTTCATTTGACCCACAAACATGGAAAAACCACTCAAGGAAGTCAGCGGTAGTATTGCCCAGCTTGCCGACCAACTTTTACAGAAGCTTTAATAGCATGATTATATTAGTTTCAAAAAAACATGTATCAAAGCTTACGTAGGCACACCATATATAGCCTACTGTCAAAATGAAGTTGTCAATACTATTAGCGCGGATCGTGGCGTTAGCTTTCTCCCATAAGGCTATAGTTAAAATGACTGAATTTGTTATGCACTATATATAGTCAGGACTTACGCAAAAAAAGTATTTATTCTAATCATGCTATGAGAACTTTCAGGTTAGGGGTAATTTATGTCAAAAGTTAAAATAAAAAAGTCACATGACAGAGATTTTAGTTTCTTATCTATTATTTTAGTGTAATATTAAGTTTTATCTTATGTATGTGTTATAAATATAAATATAGTATTAGTTTATTTAAGTAAGCAAGATAGAACTGTGTCTATAGAGACTATACAAAAGCCTACCACTTCCACTATCCGTAAAACTGCACCACGTTATCGTGTTCTACTCCATAATGATGATTTTAACAGTATGGAGTTTGTAGTGCAAGTACTGATGAAAATAGTGCCAAGCTTGACTCAGCCCCAAGCTGTTAATATAATGATGGAAGCCCACTCAAATGGCATTGCACTGGTAATTATCTGTGCTTTAGAGCCTGCTGAGTTCTACTGCGAAAATTTGAACAATCATGGATTAACCAGCACCATAGAACCTGATGAGTAATCTAACTCTAATATGGGAGCCGGGTCTCTCTTTATTGAAGCTCGGCTTCTACCCTTTGCTGGGTCTTGGCTATGTCTAATTTATCATTATTTCACAAAATAGCAGAATCTTCCGCTCCTAAAAGAATTGGAATTTTTATTATCATATTACTGTTGGTCTGGATACCACTGGCAATACCAATATATCTTTTGGTAGAAGATGTTAATCTAAAGAGTATATGGGCTATCGCCCTGCTATACATTGAGTTCATTATTTTAGTCAAGTTATGGGGAAAGAAAATATATCAACAATCCCACTTATTACATAGCTACGGTTTAATAATAAATAGACTTAATTTTCAACTATTTTTCCAAGGTTTAGGAATAGGTTTATTTAGTATATTTAGTTTGTTTATATTAGAAATATTTTTGGGCTTGGCAGTATGGCAGTCACCCTCAGAAAAGTTACTACAATTTGTTTTTGAAGGTTTATTAGTCTCTGTAGGTATTGGTTTTGCTGAAGAGTTATTATTTCGGGGTTGGTTATTAGATGAGTTGGAGAGAAATTATCAGCAAAATGTAGTTTTATGGGTGAGTAGTATTGTTTATGCAGTACTACATTTTATTAAGCCTATAAAAGAAATTTGGCGAAATTGCCTGCAATTTCCTGGTTTAGTTTTATTAGGTTTAATACTTGTGTGGGCAAAACGTAGTACTAGGAAAAAGTTAAACCAGTTTACTCCTAAAAAACAAGAATTATTAGGTTTGTCTATAGGTATTCACGCAGGTCTAGTGTGGGGATATTATATTATTAATGTAGGTAGTTTAGTAAAATATTATTATAATACAAGAGAGTGGCTAGTTGGAATAGATGGTAATCCTTTAACGGGTTTAATAGGATTGTTCTTTTTAGCAGTTATTGCTCTATGGATAGGATCTAAAAATTAACCTAATTTTTGTTGAACAGGAATCTGAATCATAAAGGTTGTCCCCTCTCCTACTTCAGAACAACAAATAATATTCCCGTGATGCTTTTCTACAATAATTTGATAACTAATAGATAACCCTAACCCCGTACCTTTACCTGTGGGTTTAGTTGTAAAGAAAGGGTCAAAAAGCTTTTTTTGTAGTTCTGGTGAGATACCAGGCCCATTGTCTGAAATTCTAATTTGTACCCAATCTGACGTAATAATTTCTGTATTAGCTTGCTTGATAATTTCTGTATGAATTATAATTCTACTATCTTCATTCTCTATATCTTTAGTAGTTCGTTGTTGACTATATTCATCAATAGCATCAATGGCATTACTCATAATATTTATCAAAACTTGGTTAAGTTGATTGGGATAAAAATCTATGAGGGGTAAGTCTTGATATTCTTTGATCACTTTAATTGCTGGACTTTTTGGATTAGCTTTCAAACGACTTCCTAAAATTATTAATGTATTGTCAATGGCTTCTTGAACGTTAATCTTTTGAAATTCTCCTTTATCCATTCGAGAAAAGTTTCGCATAGCTTGGATAATTTCATTAATTTGCTCAGTGCCATTTCCCATTGATTTATATATTTTCCCAAGGTCTTCCACTAAAAATTTCACATCTATTTCATCTATTTTTTCCTGAACTTCATGCACTGGAATAGGGTAATGTTTTTGATATTCAGTTAATAGTTCAATTAAGTTTTCCGTATATTTTCTAGCATAAACAATATTGCCTTTAATAAAGTTAATTGGGTTAGTGATTTCATGAGCAATTCCCGCAATCATTCTTCCCAAACTAGACATTTTCTCAGTATGAAGTAATTTGGTATTACTTTCCTGTAGTTTTACTATTGTTGTTTGTAGCTCCTGAATAACTCTTTCTAAACTTTGAGATTGGGTAATTGTTGATTTTTCAGAAACATTTAATAATTGGTTTAATGTATCAATTTCTGATTGAAGATTATCAATAGATATATTCTGTTCGCTTACATCTTTAACTTGATTAATAATATTATATTGCCCCGAATTTATAAAAATACTGTTATTGTCAAAAGGTAAAATTGCCATTTTAATATTTAAAGTTAAGTGGCGCAATAAATCTAGAGTAGCTTTGGGCAATTCTGCTTTGAGAAACATTAAGACAACAAAGGTATCCCCTGAAGGTAATAAACCCCCACATCCGAGAACCGATTTAATGTTAAAGGGAGCTACGAATGATTTTTTTGCTGGAATATAAGGACTACATAAAGCATTAGGTACATAAAATATTTGATAAATTTCTTCTTCTAAATAAACAAATAAATCTGGGTCTGGTTGGATAAGTACACCGGGTTCTACACCTAATTGTTTGATAAGTTGAGATATCATTGGAGCTTTAGATATAGCCTCTTCATCAACTAGAGGAATTGCTTGATGTCCTAATGACTTATCTCGATAATTCCATTCCGGTTTTTCACCAGCAGTTGCTAGTAAAGTTAAGCATTTTAAATCATGGTTAATTTCCGTTTTATTTAAGGTATGTTGTACATATTTTTGCAATTCAGGAGTTAAATTTCCATAGGAATGAGTTTTAAATAAACGGATAAGTACACAAGATCTTTCTTGGGTTTGGCAATTAACTAAGTTATCATATAGATACTTAATAATTATTTTACTAGCTGCTTCCATACTCTGAGCCTCTTTTCCCAACTGGCGTACCATAAAACCACATTCAGATAAGTCTCGGATATTAAATTCAGTTAGGTCATACATAGGTTAGCTATTTCCTAAAAAATATTTAAGCTAATTTTAACATCTCTAAGACTAGATGTGTACCCTTTATGCCGTTTAATCGAAGTTAAAAGTCAAAACTCATGTATTATTAGACTGGATAACTTTAACTATGGCCAGAAAAGTTTTCTCCTACTTTTTCCCCGTATTTTGTTGTAAATATTCTCCTCAAAAACCCCATCCATTTAACTGTAAATACAGATGAGTAGCAATCTCATATTGACAAACCCTATCACTATCAAACATCTCAGTGTAAGTACAAGCAATATTATTTACTTTACCTATAGCAATCCTATTAGGGAACAGGGAACAGGAAATAGAGAATAGGTAAGAGTTTTAAAAATTTTATTTACTCAGGACTTACGCAGTGCCGCCATATATAGTGCATTTTTGACAATAAATTCAGATATTTACACTACAAGTAGTACCTTTACGTAAGTCCTGTTTAATTAAACTGATGATGGAAAATGCCGGGGCACAAAAATGCGCTCTCATTCTGCTCCAAGACCAACAGTTAATACTTGAAGCAATGACTTATGTTGTAGATACAGCTATTGCTACTGATAATAACCAATATATCCAAAATTTTGAGCGACCTGTGATACCCATTTCAGAAACTCAAGAGTTACCCCAAGCATTAATTAACTACGTCTGGCGAACTCAAAAATTTCAGGTATTCGATGATGCTACTGTGCAAGCAACATGGGTAAACGACCCCTATCTCAAACTACAGCAACCTAAGTCCATATTATGTACTCCCATTATTAAACAAAGCAAACTTATAGGTATTATCTATTTGGAAAACAATTTAACAAAAGGTGCATTTACTTCGGAAAGATTACAGTTATTAGAAATGATTACCACCCAATCCGCAATTTCTCTAGAAAATGCTTTTCTTTATGATACTTTAGAACACAAAGTCGAGCAACGAACCCAACAATTGAACGAAAAAAATAAAACTTTAGCTCACACCCTAGAAGAATTAAAACGGACTCAAACTCAACTAATTCAAACTGAAAAAATGTCATCTTTAGGCCAGTTAGTGGCAGGAATAGCTCACGAAATTAATAATCCAGTCAACTTTATTCATGGCAATATTAAATATATTCAAAAATACTCTAATAATTTATTAGATATTATTCAAGTTTATCAGGAGAATTATCCAGAACCTGTGGATGAAATAATAGATATTATTGAAGATGTGAATTTAGATTTTTTAGTGGCAGATTTACCAAAAATATTAAATTCAATGCAAGTCGGGGTGAATAGAATTAAAGAAATTGTTAGAATCTGGCGCAACTTTTCTCGTTTGGATGAATCAGCAGTTAAGAATGTAGATATACATGAGGGGATAGACTCTACTCTGATGATTCTAGAAAGTACCTTAAAAGCTAAATCCTATGAATTAGAAGTTCAAGTTGTTAAGAATTACAGTCAATTACCCAAAGTTAAATGTTATCCAGGGGAGCTAAATCAGGTATTTATGAATATTATTAGTAATGCTATTGATGCATTGCAAACAATGAGAAGCCAAAAGAGCAATTATTACCCTCAAATTACTATTACTACAGAAATAGAAGCTAAGAATCAAGTTAGAATTATGATTGCTGATAATGGTGTGGGTATGAGTGAAACAGTGAAAAAGCAAATATTTGATCCTTTTTACACGACAAAAGAAGTAGGCAAAGGTACGGGGTTAGGTTTAGCAATTAGTTATCAAATTATTGTGGAGCATCATGGGGGGAAATTAGAATGTATTTCTACTCCCGGAAAAGGTACAGAATTTATGATATCAATTCCTCTCTAAAAATGATCAAGTTTGGGGAAAATTTATTCTAAATCTAGCCCTAGGGGAGTTGCAAAATTAGCGACCTACACTCAGGAGTCAGAAAGTCAGCAGATTTTGTCAGAACTTATACCAACTATAGATAATACACTATCTGTGGTGGTTAACGGCCATTAAACTTTACTATATATGGCGGTTCTGGGTAAGTCCTGTTGATGATTGATGTGGTATAATTGATCAGGTATGGCTGAAGTCAAAAGTCAGATAGGGAAGCGCTCAGATGGGTGACCCACAGAAGTTAAATTCGCAGCATGGACTAAATGTGAGAGGAGCGAGAATGTCCGCGCTACTAATGACAACTGCTGTAAATATTTTTTCCTTGTTCCCTATCCTATTCCCTATTCCTTACTTCTGAGTTCTGATAACTTTTAACTTTTGACTCATGCAAGGTAGTACATTAGTGGGCTAGAATCACTGTTATGCACAATAAAGACCTTAACCTACTAAATATTAAGTCAATAGCAGAAAGTCCTTTGGATTATATCGGGGAAGAAGAATTCCTGAAGCCATATCCAGAGGAAGTTTTACCATTGCTCACATCCCCAGAGCCTTCTCAACGAATGATGGCTGCTCGCATTTTCTGCGAACTTCAGGATCAACGGGCTATTCCCCCATTAATTCAACTATTACAGGATGATTGTCCATTAATACGGGTAAGTGCTGCTTATGCTTTGGGCCGAAACCCTAGTCCAGAAGCTGTGGAGCCTCTAATTGTACAATTAAGTTTGGACTTTAATGGCTATGTTCGTAAAGGTGTTGTTTGGGCCTTGGGGAATTGTCGCGATCCTCGTTCTCTAGGCCCTTTAGTCGATGCTCTGAGAACGGATATTCCAGCAGTGCGTTTATGGGCCGCTAGTTCTTTGGGACAAATGGCCAAAGTAAGTTATGAGGTGGTAGTAGGAGCAATACCACCGTTAATTGAAGGCTTACGACGAGACTCGATGAGTGCAGTACGCAGTAATTGTGCATGGGCTATTGGTCAGTTATGTCGAGAATTACCTTCTAATATTGTTTATGCTGGTGCAATTGATGCTTTAATTGAGGCACTGGAGGAAGATGAAGATATGGGCGTGGGGGAAGATGCTAAATCATCTCTGTTACGAGTGGGAGACCCCAGAGGTTTGCAAGTTATTGAAGATTCAGAAACAGAAGGATTATAGAAAGATATATAAGGGAAAAGGGAAGTCGGCACTAAGGATAAAATTTTCACTTTGAACATCTGAACTTTCTAAAATATATATAAGATATATCAGCAGACCTGATATTTGATAAAAGTTCTCAATACCTTCCTGATTTTGACAAGGCAAGGATTCAACAGACTCTTTGTACTGACAAGTCATGGTCAGTTTTTGGCCTCAGAAAATGAGTCTAAACTTATTGAAACATTATCTGGCCAATCTTGGTCAAAAGCAGAAATTGACGGTAATCTATATAATAGATTTTCTAATCAACTCAAATTATTTTCAGAAGTTTATATCGCTTTCTGGCCCCCTTTCTCCTACTGCTACATCTACTATTTCTTCTTCCTGAAAATAAATTTAATATCTTACAGGACTTACGCAAAGACGCTATATATAGCGCATGACAATTTCGACGAACTTCACGCTTTGTCACGTGCGTTAATCGAACTTTCTTTATATTTTCTTTATATTTTAGTTATGGGACAAGACACTTAACACCTGAAACCTGACAGGTGAAATCAACAACTGATTCTATTTTTGCGTAACATCAGTTAATTATAAATTCTGAATTCTAAATTCTAAAATGGGATTTCCTCATCTAAATCAGAATTATTTTCCCCTGGTTGAGATTGAGATAAATTTTGCTCCGCTATTTGAATTTTTGCAAAAAAAGATATTCTAGAATAAGGTCTTTCTTTCATAAGTCTATCAATTTTGTATTTAGCTTTAATTGCCTCTCGATATTCTTTGGAAATCGTTTGTTCCGGCCAATTTAAATCAGTAGCTTTGAAAATTGGTAGTCGAGAACCTAACTTTTCTATTGGCATTTCTGGTAATCGGAACAGGAAATATTCTCGTCTACGTCTAATATTTTCGGCCCGATTTTCAATTTCTGCTAATACAGCCAGCAACTGACTAGGATGATGCTCAGAAATAGCAACTATAACTTCAATATCATCTAAGGGAATACCTAATTTTTCTGCTTTGGCTAAAAATTTATCAGGAATATGATTTATAACTGGAGGATTCACCGCAGCAGACATTTCTGCCATAGCTTTTTCGAGAGTTTCTTTAGCAGTTTCAATAGTTTGATTATTAACTTTATTTGTTGTAGCTTCTCTGACAATGTATTCTAAATCTTGAGTAGCATTGGTTAATAATTTAATTGCTTTTTTTAAATGTTCATAATCCATTTTTATTATTCAATAGGTTCTAATTCTTGAGTTGATTGCCATCCTGGTTGCCAAAGAGAGCGGTCTTTTAGTTGTTTAGCATTTAGCCAAAACCTCACATTTGAGTCACAAGATGCTACCATTTCAGCAAATACCCATTGACCTTGATTTTTACGATTTACTACTTGGAAATGTCGCCATCCCCAAGTTTTTTGAGTTGCTGTCCATTTAGAACCAAGAAGATAAGGAAACTTTTGTTTTTTTGGCATTTTTCACCGAAAAATTGGGTTTAAAGCCTCGCCCTTCTAAGGCGACTTTTTAGTTAATTTTTTTTTCACAGTTGATTCTATCATGCTTTTTAGTTCAAAAGTCATTCTATGAAAGCAAGATTTAAGTACCGTATATATCCAACCTCACGGGGTGACAAGTAAGCTTAATGGTAGATATAGTAATAATTTGAGACAATAAATTGAATAATAATTCAACTTAAAAAGGAATGGGATTTTGAGGTTGGGAGGTAGCGATCGCCAATTCACTCTTATCCACCATCTGGGTTGATTATTTATTCATTTAAAAAGTTTTAGAAATAGTTAAAAATATGATAAAAAAGGGTTAGTAATTACAAATAAAAATAAATAAAAGTGAATATGTTAGGCTTTTATAAAAACCATATTAAGCATCATATATTGGAAAACTTTTTCGACTGAAACGCGAGTTATAGCAAGAAATACTTGTATCAATCTAAATTAAAATAACTATATAATTAAAAATTTCTTTTCTACGCGTTATAGCTACTCCACTTTTTCCGCCTTTCATATCCCACAGCAAAACACTGCATATAATCAGTTATAAAATTATTATAAATTAACTCTAAGAAGTCTGACAGAAAGTATGCTATGGTTAATCTGAAAGTCATCATAAAAAAATCTTTATAATTCAGATATCAAACCATAAATTAATGTACCCCAATTAGGTATTGCTTGAGGCGATCGCCTCTATTTAGCCCAAGAGCGATCGCCTAACTTGTGAACAGAAATAATTACTTAGTAGGCCATTCAGTATGGAAGAACTCACCACGAGGCTTATCAATGCGCTCATAAGTGTGAGCCCCGAAATAATCCCGTTGAGCCTGAGTCAAGTTTTGAGGCAAAGTTGCCCGACGGTAACTATCAAAATAATCTAAGGAAGCACTAAAGGCAGGAACAGGTAATCCTAACTGACCAGCTAGAACAACAACTTCTCGCCAAGCATCTTGGCGATCAAGAATAGTCTGCTTAAACTCTGGAGCTAACAATAAATTAGCTAGACCAGGATTTTCATCAAAAGCCTTCTTAATCTTATTCAAAAATCCAGCTCGAATAATACAACCTCCTTTCCAAATGCGCGCACACTCACCCAGATTCAGATTATAATTAAAATCCTGAGATGCTTTAGCTAACAACGCCATACCTTGAGCATAAGAACAAATCTTAGAACAATACAAAGCATCCCGCACCTTATTAATCATAGCTTGGGTATCACCTTTACACTTACCAGTCGGACCAATCAATTCCTTAGCCGCCGCCACACGCTCGTCCTTAATACCAGACATAATCCGAGCATTAACAGCCGCGGTAATAGTAGGCACAGCAACACCCAACTCTAAAGCATTAATTACCGTCCATCTGCCTGTACCTTTCTGCCCAGCAGAATCAACAATCATATCAACTAAATGGTTACTAGTCTCAACGTCTTTCTTAGTAAAGATATCCGCTGTAATTTCAATTAAGAAAGATTCCAACTCTGGAGTTTGATTCCACTCAGCAAAAATTTCATGGAGTTGTTCGTTACTAATTCCTACAGCATTTTTCAACAAGTCATAAGCTTCAGCAATTAACTGCATATCGCCATACTCAATGCCGTTGTGTACCATTTTCACATAGTGACCAGCACCTCCAGGACCAATGTAGGTGACACAAGGACCATCATCAACTTGAGCGGCTATTTTAGTTAAAATTGATTCTAATTCCTTGTAAGAAGCCTCTGTGCCACCAGGCATTAAACTAGGTCCCCGTAAGGCACCTTCTTCTCCACCACTAACTCCCATACCCATGAAACCTAATCCAGTGGATTCTAAATCTCTAGTACGACGTTCTGTATCTTCGTAGAGAGAGTTACCACCGTCAATGATCATATCATCTTTGTCTAACAGAGGTTTAAGGTCTTCAATGACCTTATCAACTGGATTTCCTGCTTTTACCATTACTAGGATTCTGCGGGGTCTTTCTAAGGATTGAACAAAATCTTCTAAAGTATAAGCAGCATGGACGTTTTTTCCTCCTGCTCGTTCTGACATAAATTTATCAGTTTTATCACCACTGCGATTATATACAGAGATGGGGAATCCGTTACTTTCTACATTAAGAGCTAGGTTTTCACCCATTACAGCTAGACCTATAACACCAAATTTTTGCTGTCCCATAGTTTCTTACTTCTTCGACTATAAATTCTCTAGATTTTTATTACTGCTTTTAGATTACAGGTGTTTTTTTTATACTTTTTACAGTAAAGGTTTTTTTTAAGATTTCAAGTATAGGTTGATACAAATAAATTGATGAAAAAAAAAATTATAAATAAATTATAATATTCTGCTATGAGTTAATATATATTTGTTAATAAATCAAACTATGAATTAAGGTATTTGAGCATCCCATTTCAAAAATATAAATTATAAATACCCTAAAGACTACTTACTGTAGTTCCTACTGATAACAAACTAATCCCTACTTTCTCAGCACGAAAATCGTAGCTAAATTTACAAAAACTGAAATTATATAAACTAAACTAAAGTAATTGTTAACTCACTAGAGTAAACATTTATTACAGTCGCTATAAGTACTAGAACTTTAACTGATATACTCATAATAGTGTTCTCTTTAATCTGGACAACCTGATCACTTTGATAATCTTATAAGCATTCCTAAAATCAACTTTCCCATTATTGAAATAACTCTTGATGAAAAAATGAGACTACCTTTTCAAACTTCTCTTTAGCCCTAATTTTCACATTCGGTAATTCTGTCGGGTCTGGAAAAAATACTTTAAATAAACCAACTGGCTTAGTTTTTCCTTGATTTTTGGTTATTGGGAATTAAGTAGGTAGGTACAGAAAAGCTTGAGTATATTAGATTTTGTCAAGTAACTCCAATGATTTGAGAGGCAATTTACATTTTGTTATAATGGGACAAATTTTAACCCCTAGCTACTTAGAGCATAAATAGCTTACTGAATGGGATCTTGACTGAATTTAAAAGATTGAATTAGAATATCTGTAAGCTATCAACACTTTAGGAGTCCGCTCAAGCGCTTTTCCAAGGCTCTAGCCGCGCAAAAAGATGCATGAAGATAATAAATTACTAAGTTAAACTGATCATCTTTTTCGTGTCGGACTTTTAATTCTTCTGGAAGGCTAATTCCTCCTTCTAGCTGATAGCTGACAGCTAAATGCTTACGAAGATTTTTCTCCAATTTGGACTTGGATAAAATTAAGTTGTGGTCAATATAGCACTGGGTGGTTGTGGGAAAATTCCATATTGAAAAAGTTTGGGAAAATCAAATATTTGACCATCTGCAAAAAATTTAAATAGCCACTTAACTATCAGGACTTACGCAGTACCGCTATATGTGGTGCCAAAAATTATTATTTTTAAGATATTGCCACTATACATAGTGCCGTTGCGTAAGTCCTAAACTATTTTAAAATAACTGCAAAGATGATAAAATGTAGTATGAATTTTTTAGTTTGTAATCAAATATCTTCTACGGGGTTTTGTTCTGGGGCACTCGAAGTAAATGAGCGTACAACTTATAAACCATTTTTCTTCGGGTTTTTCTTGATTAATTAACATCAAATATTCTCGAAACTATTGAGAGTGTGCGACTTGTTGGCTTGAAAGCCACTGAAAAGTAGGTATAACAAGCCTTCCATGCCAATACATGATGGTAAAACATCGGCCATGGAAAACTCTTATATCCTTGTAAGTGAAATTCCTACTGCCTTGTTGTTGGGTTAACAGCGTAGACCATACGGTAGAGACTGAACATCAATCCGTAAAGCTGGTTTAAATGCGGACAAAGCTCTAACTGTCAAATGAGTGAGTTTGCTAGCAGAGGCTGATACGCGGACGAACTCGAAGGTAATTAAACTCTCGTTAAAGTTGACCATTCCAAAGACAGCTAAGGAGTGTAGGACCGTAAGGTCAGAGGGTCAATGGATAATTATATGGGATAGTAATTATCAGCAATCATACAGAACCATCCGGGAGATTTTACCCCGCTAAATCAGTCGCAATAAAGGGATAAGGGAACAAGAAAACCCTCTTAAAACATCCTAGTTAAGATTAGGTCGAGCAACTAGGAAGCAATTCTTGGTCAATCTACACATATATGTTGTAGGTTTTAGGAGGAGTAGGATTGAGTAAAAAGCTATAAAGCTGACGTACTCACTGTTAGACGTAATGTAAAGTAACGAATAGTGATGAAAAAGGCTAAAAC
>JAKQYE010000128.1:0-9215 GCA_023356605.1 Trichodesmium sp. MAG_R02
CTGCCATACCATTCACATTATCAGTCAACTCTTTCCATGTTCCAGCGACTCCCTCTACCTTGGCTTGACCTCCTAATGTTCCTTCAGTTCCTACTTCTTTGGCCACCCGCGTGACTTCTAAGGAAAAACTATTAAGTTTGTCCACCATTTGATTAACAATGGTGCCAATGTGGTAGAATTCCCCTTTCAAGGATTGTCCTTGCAATTGTAAGTTAATTTTTTTGGATAAATCTCCATTTGCTACTGCTTCTAACACCCGCGAAACTTCCGTAGTGTGTCGCGCCAAATTATTAATTAATCCATTTAGCTCATCAATACTTGATTTCCATGACCCTTTAACTTCTATTAAACTTGCTTTAGCTGTTAATTCTCCTTCTTGTCCTATTTGACGACTAATGCGCCATATTTCCTTGGCAAAGTTTTGATTAAGAACTATCATTTCATTAAAGACAATAGCTACTTCTCCTAAATCATCATTTTCAGGAAGACGCACAGTAAAATCTCCATCTCTAGCAGCTTTAAGAGCTTCTAATAATGGTTTAAGATTAGGATTATTATTAATGTCAATATTAGTTTGTTGTTGAGCAATTGGAGTTGATGAAATTGCTTCAGATATAGTTTCTGGTTTTTTTTCTGCTATTGTTTCGGTATCTTCAAAGAATACATAACGACCAGGATTTCGTTTTTTAGGAATTTTCATTTTAGTTATCAATTATTAGTTATTATTAGGTAGCTTAAAATACATATTTTTTTGTCTTTTTTTCCTAGCATAGGATGCTTAGTAGCCGATTCATTTGGTCATATTTTTCAACCTTTATCTGCTAATTATTGAAAAGCTTATTTATTCAAGTATCAACCTATTATAATCATAAAAAATAGGAAAAAAATCTGATAATTTAATTGTTAACATCTTTTTCATAATTTTCAGCCCCCTATTAACCTGGTTTATATACCAAACCATTAAAATTTTGAACTTATTTATGAGGAATTCACGGTTAATTTACTTCTGATAAATAGCTAGCTATTTCCATATAATTTTTAACAATTTTACTGTTGGGTGAAATATGAGAAATTGGCATTCCCTCCTTTTGTGATCGATAAACTAAAAGGGATTCTGGAATTTTATATAGGGCATAGGACATTCCTTTTACTACCTCTTCAAGTTCTTCAAATGTGCTATTTTTCAATAATTTGTTTGATTGATATGAGGCTTTAGATTTTGTATAACGATTAAAAACAACTGTAAATCGATTAATTGTATGTCCCGTCATTTGCCGAATATCCTGACAATAAGTTTGGAATTTTTCTAACGCTTCTAGGGAAAAAATACTACTATCAATAGGAATAACAGCCTCATCCGCTGCTCGTAAACTATTAAGCATAAATAAGCCTGTATCTGAGGGCACATCAATTAAAATATAATTATAGTAGGATTTAATCAGTGTTAAGATTCGATTTAAAATTCCGACTTTATCTTTAACTTGCTGCATTAAAACAGAAGCTGCTGCTAAATTTAATTCTGAGGGAACTAAATGAATATTTTCTATTTGTGTTTCCAAAATTGCTTGAGTAATAGGAACTCCTTTAGATTTATGAGATTGATTTAATACTACATCATACATAGAATTTTTTATACTATCCTCATCAATTCCTAATCCTGAAGTAGCATTAGCTTGAGGGTCAAAATCTACTACTAATATGCGACTTTTGGGATGAATAACAGTTAAACATCCAGCAATATTTATGCAAATAGTAGTTTTTCCTGTGCCACCTTTTAGGTTAGCAAAGGCAATGGTTTTAGACATAATTTTTGAATTATGATCTTTACTAGATGTATTTTGTTGAAAAAGAACAGTGATACAAAATTCCCTTGTTATAGGCTCAATTATATAGCAATCCTAAATAAATCTTAACAGATATAATAGTAATAATAACATCTCTGGTCAAAATACAAAATAATCAATATTATAGATGAACTAGATTATTTTATTAGTCAAACAAAAGAGGTCAAAGCAATAACAACATCCTGGGGGGTTAAAATGACTTTGTTGGGAACATTATACCATGAATTTAAAGAATCATTAAATGTTTCTCAGGGTTTTATTGTGAAATTTCAAAACCCAGCAATTTTTAATTGCCTAGAAAGCTGAGGAATGGTTTGAAAGTTGTACAAAACTTGCCCCGAATAACCACTAACAAAACCAACGTAAAAAATATTTGGTTACCAGCTCAAAAAATCATAAGACAATTTAATCATATTTGCAGTTATTTTAAAATAGTTAAGTTGCTATTTAAGTTTTTGCCCTATGGTCAAATATTCGACTTTCCCAAATTTTTTCACTATGGAATTTTGCCACAACAAATGGGCGAACTACTGTAGTGTAAGAAATAATAGATATATCTATAATCAGCTTTTCCCTCATAGGATTTGAGTAATGATCTTTCTGCTAGTTTGTAAATTTGAAATACTTATGTTTTTTTTTGTTGTCATCATCATAGTTGCTGGTAAATAAAAACTGAAACTTATCAAAAACTTACTAAGCTAATACTTATTTAAAATGCGTATTAGTAAGCTAGAATTTACAATTTAGAATTCCGAATTCAGAAGGATTTTTTATACATAGTGGCAAATAACAATAAGCCTTTTAAATGCACAAAAGCTTATATAAACCTTTCAGCTATTGAAGCTAAAAAAAATCTCTATCCTTTAACTAAGGTAGCTTTTAGCTACTTTTTTAGCTTAATTCCTAACAAGTATATATATAGCAATCCTATTTTATTCGTGTCCAAAATTTGGTCGCTTTTGGGAATAGAGAATAGGCAATATACAAGAGTTTCAGAATTTATTTCTGGTTTTTTAAATTTTACAACCTATGGACAAATTACTACAGCTAGTGTTAATCATAGCAATTCTATTTAAGTTGTAACATTTTGGCGGGAGTTAGGAGTAAGATCAGAATTTCAAACATTTTCAGTTAAGATTAACGGCTATAAAAATTATCACAACCAATTTAGTATTGTTATATATAGATTTCTAGATAAGTTTATCTATTTTCAAAAATTTCAAGAAAGATTTATTAGTATTTTTTTTTATATTTTCTTTTTAAATTATCACTAAAGTCACTATAATAAATTGAATTTATAGAAAAAGTCAACTGGATGTAAACTCCACAATTAATCCACATAGAAAGACTTTTAAATTTATACTTTTTTGGTTGTCCTAAAAACCTTTGACCTAAGCAGTATCATGGTTGGAACCTAACACAATTTCGCCCCTCTTTTTTTGCGAAATAAAGAGCTTTATCGGCTTTACTAATAAATTCATTTGAATGTGAACTTATGGTCGGAATAGTTGTTGTAACTCCTAAACTAATGGTAATATATTTGTCAACTATTGAAGCCCCATGGATGATTTTTAAACCATTAACTTCAATGCGAATACTTTCAGCAACAAACATTGCTCCAGATTTATCTGTATTCGGTAATAATACCACAAATTCTTCTCCTCCATAACGAGCAACTAAGTCTGTTGATCTTTTTAAATTTTTTTTAATTTCTTGACCTACCTTTTTTAAACAAATATCCCCTTGAAGGTGACCATAAGTATCATTAAATAACTTAAAAAAATCAATATCTATCATTATTAAAGAAATGGACTGAGATTTGCGTGTAGATTTTTTCCAATCTCTTTTTAAGACTGTTTCCCAGCAATAGCGATTAGGAATTCCTGTCAAAGAATCTGTATTTGAGATTTTTAGTAGATGTTGCAATTCCTCATTTTGTTTTTTAAGCTCATAAGTTCTTGTTAGTACTTCATTAGCTAATTTTTGATTAAAGTTACTTAGTTCTTGTTCTCTCTGCTGTAGTTTTTGTACTAAATGAATTCTTTCTAAGGAATAGCGAATAGCACGGGTTAATATTTCCGTTGAGATTTCAGTTTTAACTAAATAATCCTGCGCTCCTTTTTGAACTACTTCAAGAGAAAAATCCTCATCATTTTCTGTAGTTAAAACAATAATCGGAATATTATGAGTGATTTCTATCATCTGTGAAATAGTCTCAAATCCTTGACTATCAGGTAGTCCTAAGTCGAGCAAAATTACATCAAATTGTTTTTCATTAAGTTGCTCAATTCCTAAAGACAATCTACTACAATGAGTTACATGAAAATTCAAGGATGATGCAAATTTTAATAACTGCTTTATAATATAAGCATCTCCTAGATTATCTTCTATTAATAAGGTATTTAAAGAATATTTTTGCTTGAGATAGTTGTTCCTAAACATAGTTTAATTCTCATTACATATCTAACAAAAATTATAGGTTGCTATTGGAGTTATTTGGTTTTTTATGATGCTAGGACAATCATCTAGAATTCATAACTAAATAAAAACTACGGGGTAGTACAGAGCCCGAAATGTGGATAGGTAGTCAGGTCATTCCATTTCCCTTGCACCAATATAGCTGTCCCACTTGCTTCGCCTTTGATATCCACAATAGCCGAAATACCAACCCTGCTCTTTGCGCAGCAGTATTCTTTTACGGATACGAGAGATAATCCAAATTCGGTTAAGTAGGAGATGTATAACAGTATGCTCTGGCATATTTAGCATTATTTTTGTACACCTTTTCCCTCACTGAACTTTGAGCTGGAAGTTATAGTCATTCCGAATAATAATGGGACATTTTGTGAGCTAAAACCCTTTAAAAGCAGGAAAATCTGGTCTCAATCTCAATCAGAATGACTATATAAATGCCTGAGGGAGCAGTGCTATAGCTACCGTACTCACTCCGCCAACCCTAACCTGACTGTTACCTCTATCTGTTCCCAGACCTTACCAGATTTATTTTGGGGTGCGATGCCATCAACCTATCTCAATCCCATTTCTCAAGTACAAATTGTGATATAATTGTGATGTATAAAGTTTCATATAGCTCCCATGTGATTACTTAACTTTTTAGAGAACGATAATGTTTTTCACACCTTATGTAATTTATACAAAACAGAGCTCAAAAATAGATTTAAATATAGACAGCTAAAGGCTTTGTTCATTTAAAAGCATAAATCTTTAATAACCAAGGTTTTTAGCCATTTTTAGGGAATTGATGTAATCCCTTTGTCTAGACCGACATTTCCTAGATAATACTGTGCAAAGAGGCATTTTTTTTCCAGAAAATGTACAAGTACCACTAACCTTCCGATGCTCACTTTCCATTGTATTATTAGTGCTATAACATACTAGGTATAAATCTTGTGCAACAAGGGTTTTAGGTCATCTGATTATGAAAGATATTACCTGTGATTGCGCTCGTTATTCACAATATTAAGAACAAAATAGGGAATTCAGGTCACGCTATCGCCAATCAGTATCTAATGAAATAAGCCATTTCAACCCCCGAATTTTTTTGGAGGGAGGTTTGCCCAAAAAATTATCCCAAAAGGTTTTTAGCTTCCTTGTCACCCCTTAATATCAAACCCTCAATCCACCATTACAAGATTAGAATTTTGGAAGAGGTCTATTGGTAAGAGGAATCAATCGAAATTGTACTTTGTAACTTTCCGATTTACAATCAGTAATTACACGGTTAAGGAGAGTACACCGTATGAACAACTCCACTGCTTGAAGTGTTATAGCAGTTTTGACTTATAGGAATTTCATAAACTTAAACTACACTGCTTGTCTTAATATTTATCAAATTTTCTTCTTCCGGCTACTAAATTTTCTCTTTTACCTCGTTTTCCCTCTTGCCCACCATAAACTTTTTTCCCTTTTTTTGACCATGCATAAATACAGTCTTGATTATCTTAAAATCCTGATTCATCTATTATAAATACAAGGCTTTTACTCCCGAATTTCTGGATAAAATTTCGAGGGAAAGCTGATAATATTTTATCCTTTCTTCTCTATTTCTTTCTCTATAACGAAGTTGTTTCTTTTTTCAAGGAAAATTCATTCTTTTTAAAGCATAAAATATAGCTAGTTGATTAACTCCAAATTTTTTAGCTCTGTCTGACAACCCTCGACTCTGGATTTTGTTTTACATCTTTTTCTAATTCTTTCCAATCTAATTTTCTTTGACGACTTTTTACCTTAGTTGCTGACAATTTTGGGCGAGATAACCATCTATATATTGAAGCTCTTCCTATCCCAAATGTATGAGCTGATTTGGTAATCGTACCGCCATTTTCTACAAAATTTATTACTTTTTGTTTCAAGTCTAAACTGTAAAGAATAGTTCAAAATAGTTTCTAGTTGACTTAATTTTATTATACTCAATTTTTGTTTTAATCTTAATTAAAACTACTATAGTCATTTCAAATAAGAATGGAAAACTTTTTTTTGCTGAAACTTAGTTATAGCAAAAAATACTTATCTCAATCTAAATTAAAATAACTATATTTATAGTTTTTTGATTGTAACAACCTATTTGATTGAAACCCCTACTCTTTTTAAACCCTAGAAGGCTCATGCCAACGGATGGGAGATTAATCCCTCCTGCGTCCTGCCCTCAGCATAATTGCCTTTCTCAGTTCACGAGTATCTACATCAGTTTAATTATAACTACACCCTACCTATTTCAATTCAACTTTGTCATTGATGCGATTTTCGGATCAATAATTTTTTGACTCTTGCCAAATTTGATACCTAAACTTATCTTCTTTCCTTCGCCAAAAATATTTGTTACCAACCCCACACCAAAATTTTCGTGCATCACTTTATCCCCTACTTGCCAATTTTTTATTTGATGACTTACCGCTTTTTTAACTCCAGTATTTTGAGTTTTTTTGCTTTGACCTGTTGACCTATAAACTACCTTTTTCATAGCATTAGTATTAACCAAATCTGCCGGCAACTCACCCAAAAAATCAGATGGAACTGTGGTATCTCGCACTCCCCAAATTTGTCGTCTCTCAGTTGCATAAGAAAGAAATAATTGTTCTTGCGCCCTGGTAATACCTACATAACAAAGTCGCCTTTCTTCTTCCAAAGATAAAGGGTCATCTATACTCCGAAAATGAGGTAACAAACCTTGTTCCAAACCCACCATAAATACCACGGGAAATTCTAAACCTTTAGCCGAATGTAACGTCATTAACGACACAGCTTGCTGCCCCTCTTGGAGGTTATCTAAATCAGAAGCTAAAGAAGCATTTGCCAAAAAACTTTCTAAAGTTGTCTCCTCATTATCCTCTTGAAACTGAGCAACAGCACTGCATAGCTCCCCTAAATTTGCCATTCGATTATCTGCATCTTCCGTACCCTGTTTTTTCAAGTCTTCAATATAACCAGAATCCTCCAAAATTCCCTCAAGAATTTCCAGAGCAGTCAAATTTTCTACCTCGTCTTGCCAATGTTGAATTATTCGAGCAAATTGATTTACAGCTTTTGATGAACGACCTGCCAAAGCATTAATAGAAGTTTGATCATTAAGAATTTCCCACAAAGGTATTCCCATCTGGGAACTAGCATTTAATAAAGTCTCAATAGTTGTCTTGCCAATTCCCCTTCTCGGAGTATTAAAAATTCTGAGCAAGCTAACAGTATCAGCCGGATTAGAAATCACCCGCAAGTAAGCTAAAGCATCCTTAATTTCTTTCCGTTCATAGAATCTTAATCCCCCAATAATCACATATTTAATATCGTAATGAATCAACTTTTCTTCAAGGGGTCGTGACTGATAATTAGTTCGATAAAGTATAGCAAAACTTCCCCAATCTAACTCTGGATTTAGGTCTGTAATTTCTGCAATTTTACTACAAACAAACTCCGCTTCCTCTAATTCATTTTCGGCCTCATAACAATAAATTTCTTCCCCTAAACCCCTGGTTGGTTTGAGAATTTTATCAATACGTTGAGTATTATTTTCAATCAACTTATTTGCCACTTCCAAAATATTTTCCCGTGAGCGATAATTTTCCTCCAATTTAATCATTGTCCGGGTATCTCCATCAGGCAAACCATCACCAAAATCATTCTGAAAATCTAGCAAAATTGTATAATCTGCCATGCGGAAAGAATAAATAGATTGGTCTACATCTCCCACTACAAAAACAGAACGATTTTCCCAGTTATTAAAATATTTAGGGTCTTCACCGTTAGTGGCTAAAAATCTAATCAAATTATATTGAGTCCGATTAGTATCTTGATATTCATCCACTAAAATATGATTAAAATGTTGATGCCAATAACCTAATATTTGCTCATTTTGCTGAAATAATTCTACAGGTATTCTGATTAAATCGTCAAAATCAAGAGCATTATTGGCAGCTAAATTATCTTGATAAATTCCATAGACTTCAGCAATTACTCTACCTCGATAATCTGGCTCTGCTCTTTGATATTCTAGAGGTGACATTCCTTGATTTTTAGCATTACCAATAGCATATCTTACAGAACGTGGATCAAATTTTTTATCATCCAAATTTAGCTCTTTAGTAACAATTTTTTTGATTAAACTTTGAGCATCACTTTCATCAAATATAGAAAAATTTTTATCCCAGCGACGTTTTTTTTCATCTTGATATTTGTTAATATCAAACCGCAGAATGCGAGCACAGAGATTATGAAAGGTTCCCATCCATAAATGCCTCGTGATATTTTTGTATACTTGCGATCGCAATCTTGTCTGCTCTTGGGCTGTCAATGCTAAAAATGGCTTACCATATTTAGCTTCTGCCTGTTCTTGAGCAAACAGTTTCCCAATACGGTCTTTCATTTCCCGTGCAGCTTTATTTGTAAACGTTACGGCCAGAATATTTTCTGGATGTACCCGATGATGACGAATTAGATGGGCTACGCGATAAGTCAACGCCCTAGTTTTACCTGAACCAGCACCTGCCACAACCAACATAGGTCCGCAGAAATGTTGTACTGCTTGGCGTTGAGATAAATTTAGTTGAGTCAGAAAGTCAGTAGTTTCCATAGTTGGATATTATATTATATAGAGCAGTTAATACATTGCATATTATCACCAAATAATAGCAGTAGTGAACTGACACAACTGATTCTACATTACACCAATTCCCTAGCATTAATGACTTGGGTAAAATTTCAGTTATCAGAACAACCTTTTTGCTCTCTTTAACTAAGTTAATGTTAATTATTCTATAGACAAAATCAGAAAAAAATACTAATTGCCAGAATTCGGAGTTTGTCTCCAGATAAAGTTTCAAAAATAATAGATTTTATGGATTTTTTATCTCAGGAATAGCA
>JAKQYE010000128.1:9315-18835 GCA_023356605.1 Trichodesmium sp. MAG_R02
TATTGACTTAATTATTATGGCTATTACCAATCATCGTCAAGTAAGATCTGGAGTTGGAGAAGTTATAGTTACAGAGTGGAGTAATGCTGGTTTAGTTATTTACATTTTCAACGTGTCATCCCACTATTTACTCTAAAAAAAGTCAAAAAGTTTTTGTTTGTAGTAGAGCTAAAGCCCGAAGGTAAATATTTCAATTGCTAAAGCCATACTACAAGATTTAATTATAATTATTCAACTATATAGATATTATCTATCATACTTATCTACTTTTAAAACAAAACAACTTTCTCTGGCTACCAAGGTGCGATCGTATAATTCTTTAACAGTAGGAGTATCTTGTTCCCGTGCCTGAGCACGATACTTTGGCAAAAAATATATTTAATATAGCATCAAATCCTTATATAGTCATTTCAAATTATATTGGAAAACTTTTTCTGCACCAAACGCGAGTTATAGCAAGAAATACTTGTCTCAATCTAAATTAAAATAACTATACATTCTAGGTTTTATATTTAATCAACCTGCTTTCTGATATATCTAGGTTTAAGCTATTTTAGCCTCAGCAGTATATTTTCCTTACCTCTACTAGTAATAATACGTATTTTTGCTGCAAAAAATACCAAAGTATCAATAAAAAAATCAGTATTTACCCATAAGAACAGGGCATCTAGAGTATAATTGTTAGCAAAAAAAATTTAACCCTCATATCCCCACTTCCCTCCCCCCTTAAAAAGGTTCCTTGCAGAACAGTAGTTAAGGGAAAGGTCTTAATTTGTGAAACTTACCCATATTTGAAAGGACCACCTGTAGGGTCATTTCATGTCGCGGAGCACTCCACAGCCGTTTGGCCCTACCTGCCCATAACACTATATTACCGACAAATTATTTTTTTAATCAAACCAACCTTATTTTTATAGGGAGCATATCGGATGTTTAAATCAAACCATAACCCCTTATTCAACACACTTTTATAGTGAGAAAAAGTATCAAAACTAGCTTTACCATGATAACTACCAATACCACTATTTCCCACTCCTCCGAAAGGTAAAGATGGCACAGCAAACTGCATCACAGTATCATTAATACAAACATTCCCAGAAGAAATTTCCCTTAAAACTTGCTTTTGCTTCTGTTTATTTCGAGAAAAAAAGTAAAGAGATAAAGGTTTAGGACGAGAATTAACAAGAGCGATCGCCTCATCCAAATTTTCATATTCTAAAACAGGTAAAATAGGTCCAAAAATCTCCTCCTGCATAATTCCTGAATCCCAATTAACTCCCTCAATAACTGTAGGTGAAATATAACGTTCTTCCGACTTTGTTTCACCACCAATGACAATTTTTCCTTCTTTCAATAAATCATTTAATCTATTAAATTCCTTTTTATTGACAATCCGACCATAATCCGGACTATTAACAGGATTATCACCATAAAATTCATCAATAGACTGTTTAATTTTCTCCAACAAATCAGACTTAATAGACTTATTCACCAACAAATAATCAGGAGCAACGCAAGTCTGACCAGCATTAATAAACTTTCCCCAAGTAATACGTTTTGCCGTATATTCTAGCTGAATACAATCATCAATAATACAAGGACTTTTTCCACCTAATTCCAAAGTAACAGGAGTGAGGTTTTTAGCAGCAGCTTCCATAACTATTTTCCCTACTTTTGTTCCTCCAGTAAAGAAAATATGGTCAATTTTTTCTACTAATAACTGTTGACTTGTTTCCACTCCTCCCGTAATAGCAGCAATATAACTAGAGTCAAAAGTATGAGCAATTAAATCTGCAACAACCTCAGATGTATTAACAGCTATTTCCGAAGGTTTAATAATCACACAATTTCCAGCAGCTATCGCACCGAATAAAGGAGATATTACTAATTGAAAAGGATAATTCCAAGCACCAATAATTAACACAACTCCTAAAGGTTCTTGATAAATTTTAGCCCTGGCGGGAAACTGTTCAATTGGAGTAGAAACCCTCTGAGGTTTTGCCCAAGATTTTAGCTTTTTAATCCCATCATTTATTTCCGTCAAAAAACTCAGTTCAAAATATGCTTCAAATTTTGGCCTATTCAAATCTGCTTTAACAGCAGCAGCTATTTTTTCTTGATAATCTAACACTCCTTGCTTTAAACGTTTCAGTTGTTCTATTCTAAAGTCAATATTTTTAGTCTTTCCTGTAGCAAAAAATTGACGTTGTTTATTTAATAGATTGGTAATAAATGATTGTTCTAATAGCATAGTTTTTATTCTAATTAATGGAAGAACGAAAAGGGAAGAAAGAAAAAATATATACTAAAAAAAGATAAAAATGATAGATATAGCTGTATCAAATGAATTAAATAAGTTCTTTTAAAGCATTTGTGTCCAGATAGATATTTTCGTAGCATTCTTTTTTCAAACTGATATGATTTGTGTACATCGCCAATTAGAGGTTTCCCTATCTGAGTTACCCGTAGCGCTATAATTCCTCACCTAAAAACAATGATTCAAAGAACTAATTCCTAATTGCTAATAGTTGACAGCTGAATACTCATATTAAACATGGTTAAGTCCCCTTTTAATTCATCCTTATGCCCTTTTCATTCTTCCTTTAAAATACTATTCAACCTGACTAATACGACGAAGATTCAAAATATCACTTATATTTTTAATTTGAGTACAACTACGTTCAAATTGTTGGCAATCACTCACTTCAATACATAAATTAATAATCGCAGTATGACTTGGATTTGTTTTAACCTGAGCATTTTGAACATTAACATTGTTATCCATCAAACGAGATAAAATATCCTTCAAGACACCCACTCTATCTATAACTTCAATACAGATATTAACTGGATAAGTTTGAGGTCGTCCATTATCTTTATTAGCAATATTCCAACTAACAGGAACTAGCCTTTCTCCCGGTATATTTTCTAGATTAGAACAACCTTGACGATGAATAGAAATACCATTCATACGAGTTACAGTTCCAATAATAGGCTCACCTGGAATCGGATTACAACAACCTGCCAAATGATACATTAACCCTTCAACTCCAGCAATTGGATGATAATTCCTAGAAGATAAAGTTTGAGTTAATTTGTGTAAATATTTTTCTGAACAAATATCTGAGTTCTTCTCAACTTGTGTGACTTCTTTTGAGGCATCTTGCAATCGATTAACTACTAAATTTAAAGTTGTTTCACCATAACCTAAACCCGCCAATAAATCATCCACACTATGATAATTCAATCTTTCAGAAACAAGTCGCATTTGCTCAGATTTAAGTAAAGATTCAAAGCCTTTTTTGCCCAATTCTTTTTCCAGTAGTTCTCGACCTCTAGCTAAATTTTCTTCTCTATGGGAACGCTTATACCACTGACGAATTCGATTTCGTGCTCCACCAGTAACAACAAAATTTAGCCAATCTAAACTAGGATGACCATTTTTCTGAGTTAAAATTTCAACAATATCACCATTTTTTAAAGGAGTATCTAAAGATACTATTCGTTCATTCACCTTAGCACCTGTACAATGATTTCCTACTTCTGTATGAATGCGATAAGCAAAATCTATTGGTGTCGATCCATGTTTGAGAGAAATAACATCACCTTTTGGTGTAAATACATAAACATCTTCAGAGAATAAATCACCCTTAATAGTTTCCAAATATTCCCGATCATCTTTAAGGTCACTTTGCCATTCTAATAACTGTCTGAGCCAAGTAAATTTTTCATCTTCAGTTGTAATATTAATATTAGTATTAGTATTACTATAACCAGTTTCTTTATACTTCCAATGAGCAGCTATTCCATACTCAGCAATATGGTGCATTTCCACAGTTCTAATTTGCACCTCTACCGGACGACCTGTAATACCTATTACTCCTGTATGTAATGACTGATAACGATTAGGTTTTGGTAGACCAATATAGTCTTTAAATCTTCCGGGAATAGGGCGATAAGAGTCGTGAACAATGGCTAAAGTTCGATAACAATCTTCTCTTTTTTCTACAATAACTCTCAGTCCAGAAATATCGTATACTTCGTGAAATTCTTTTTGTTTTAAATACATTTTCCGATAAATTCCATAAAGATGTTTAGGGCGACCACTAATGTCGTAACATTCTATTCCTGCTTTTTCTAATTTCCGTCGTAAATTTTCTGTCATTTTTAACAGTCTAGCTTCCCTATCTACCCTTTTATCTGCTACCAACTCTTGAATTTCCCGATAAGCATTTGGTTCAAGATATTTAAAGGATAAATCTTCTAATTCCCATTTAATCCTACCAATTCCTAAACGATTTGCTAATGGTGCAAATATTTCCCGTGTTTCTAATGCCTTACTTAACTGTTTATGAGGTGGTAAATGTTGGAGAGTTCTCATATTGTGTAATCTGTCTGCCAACTTGACAACAATGACTCTAATATCTTTTGCCATTGCCAAAAACATTCGGCGAAAATTTTCAGCTTGTAGCTCTGTTTTGCTAGAAAAATTAAACTTAGAGAGCTTAGTTACACCTTCTACTAATAAAGCTACTTCGGAACCAAATTTTTGTTCTATTTCTTCAATAGTTACATCAGTATCTTCAACAATATCATGTAGAAAACCAGCAGCAATCATCGCACTGTCACCCCCAAGATATTTTAATAATCCGGCCACAGCCACAGGATGACAAATATAAGGTTCTCCTGATTTTCGATACTGCCCTTCATGTAACTTGTATCCAAATTCAAATGCTCGACAAATTAATGCTGTATCCACTGAACAGCTAGTCAAATTATCACCCTTATTTCTGTTACCTAGACATTCTTGTAACCAATCAGGAATTACACATGAAATTTGAGGTTTAGGTGTTACGGTTTTTGTGTTCATAGTCATTAGTTTAGAGTTAATAAGTATCGAATTTAACCGATTTTTGGTAAAAGATAAAACAGTTATATATGGCAATCCTATCTTTACGTTTTCCAAAATCTTGCCACTTTTTCGGAATAGGGAATGGGTAATGGGGAACAGTTTCGGAGTTTATTTTTAGTTTTTTAATTTTTACAACTGTTTGATCAAATTACTATGGTAGTCCTATGAAATATATGTAATAATAGTAGATGGGAGCTAGAATTACAACTCTACTATATACTCAAATAATTACAATACACTACTAGCAGTTATATTTCTGTATTTTCTTAGCAGTAATTGTAAATCTCTATTTTATTAGGAAATAATATAGCTATCAAGTAACTTTTTAGTTAAAAATTCTAGTTTTTATGGAAATTATCTGTAATTTTTTATACTTTCATTTTTCTCCTCTGATTTTTTAAACTTTAACTTTTGACTATAGCGCCTTGAAAAATTTGCTACTATCTAATTCTTTAACTTTTAATTTTTGACTATAGTGCTAGAAAAAATCTACTAATATTTGATTTTTTAAAATTTATAGTCATTTTAAATAAGAATGAGAGATTTTTCGCCTGAAATACTCTCATAACAAGAAACACTTGTCTCAATTCTCCCAACGAAAGGACTATAGAGCGCTTTCGAGATTGATAAAGCATATCGTCACAACCCAAACTCCGTAGAGACGTTCCATGGAACGTCCCTACTGTAGTCTACTAAAATGAATTTCGCTGTAACTTTTGACTATAGCGCCTTCAAAAGTCTGCTGCTATCTAATTTTTCAACTCTTGACTTTTAATTTTTGACTTTTGACTTCCATGAAATGGTCTTACTTTGTATGCTAATAATAGATAAAAGTTTCGATATGATGTACATTATGTTGTCAAGGAAGCATAATCAGCAAAGTCAAAAATTAAGTCAACTTTTGAATCCGTTGCAACAGAACGTGACGGCAATAGAACTGGCAAAAATATTGGCCAAAAATCAGGTTGTCCAACAATGGTTCGAGACTCAGATTATTTATAAGGGAGAATTCCGAACTAGACCCATCTATAACGTCTCAGATACAGTCTTATTTAACGGAGATTTATAAGCAATTCAAGCTGTTGAATCTAGATGTTAGCTTTTTACGAGGGTCTCAAAACCCTCAAACAAAACAAATAGAGTTGGCCAATATTAGCCATCGCCTAGAAACCCTCAAAGTTTATTGTCTAAGTATACTTTGTCAAACCAAATTAACACAGAATCAGGAAAAAACAGGATGAAAAGCCCCAAATGTGATGTAGAGTTAGAAGATGCCGTTTTAAATGATATTATCCCGGTAAAATACTGTCCTAAGTCTGAAGGTTTTTGGATTTCAGCAAAAAATTATGAGGCTTGGTTAGCCAATTTACCTTTATGGTATGCTCCAGAAGAAATCTTACCTTACTACAATCAATTTGAAAATTTTGTACCTTCTCTATTTGATAGTAAAGCAGGATTTTGTCCTGAATGTGGTAGTTATTTATCACGAAGCAAAATAAACATTAAACAACCTTTTTATATAGAATGTTGCATGAGTTGTAGAGGTATCTGGTTTGACAATGGCGAAGAGTGGCAAATCTTAGAAGACCTTGGTCTTCATACTAGAGTTTATGATATCTTTTCTAGTCAATGGCAAGCAAAAGTGCGACAGCATCAACAAGAAATGATTAATCGTGAGACTGTCATTGATAAACTGGGAGAAGAAATAGCTGAATATATTTTCCAATTAGCAGATTTATTGGAAAATAATCCCCAAGCAGACTGCGCTGCTACTTATATGCTACGCAGATTTGAAAATAAAAGAAAGAAACTCAATGGGGAATTTAGTACAAACCAAAGTGAATAATTTCATACTAAAGTGAATAATTTCATACTATAGCATTACGCATTTAGGGCGCGGAGGTAAATCCTATTTGCGGAGTATTTGGGTACTGAAAACTCAATCATTTCAGTTATCTAGTTATAAGTACCTCCGACTGAAATCAGAACCTTGAAAGACTGAAGTAAATTTTCTTTATCCCCTTGAAAGGGAGAGGAAATCTGGTTTTTTTTGCTCAGAGATTACCTTTAACTTTTTTAACTAATGAATCCCTTGCTTAGTATAGAAAATTTACGAGTAGCTTATCCTGAAAAACTCAGAAAATATAATTGGGCAGTAAATAATGTTTCTCTCAAACTACAACCTGGTGAAAAATTAGGATTAGTGGGAGAATCTGGATGTGGTAAATCTACCCTTGGACGTGCTGCTATGAGATTATTACCCAAGTCAGTACAAATTGAGGGATCTGTTACCTTCGGGGGAAAATCCGTTTTTATGATGAACCCCCCTCAACTCAGAAAATTTCGTGGTGAGGCAGTAGCATTAGTTTTTCAAGATCCTATGACTCGCCTCGATCCATTAATGACTATTGGGGATCACTGTTTAGAAACTATTATTGCACATCAACCTCATCTATCCAAATCTCAGGCACAACAAAAATCTATAGAAACTCTAGAAACTGTTAATATTCCTGCTAGTCGTTGGTCTCAATATCCCCATGAGTTTAGTGGTGGAATGCGACAAAGGGTAGCGATCGCTCTAGCACTCCTGCTTGACCCCAAATTAATAGTTGCTGACGAACCTACTACTAGCTTAGATGTAACTATAGCATCTCAAATTTTGCGGGAGCTAACTAAACTTTGCCAAGAACGTCAGACTTCCCTATTATTAATTTCTCACGATTTGGCCATGGTGGGAGAATATTGTGACCGTATTGCTGTAATGTATGGGGGTAAAATAGTAGAAATAGGTGCAATTAAACAAATTCTCCAGAACCCCCAACATGAATATACGAAATCTCTATTTGCAGCAGCTTTGCATATTCAAACAGTTGAATCTACTATTCCTCAAATTCAACTAGAAAAATCTGAAGAAATAACAGTTACTAAAACAGTTAAACCTATTTTGCAAATCAAAGATTTAGTTAAATACTACACCTTAGAAAGTAATTTTATAGAACATTTATTATCTTCTGGCAAAAGCAAACTTATTAAGGCAGTTGATGGAGTAAACTTAAATCTTTATTCAGGAGAAATATTAGGATTAGTCGGAGAATCTGGTTGTGGCAAAAGTACTTTATCTCGGACTATTTTACAATTAATCAAACCTACTTATGGGTTAGTTGAATTTCAAGGTACAAACTTAACTACCTTATCACCCTCAGCCTTACAACCTTACCGTCGGGAAATGCAAATGATATTTCAAGACCCCCTCGCTTGTCTCAACCCGATGATGACTGTTAATCAGATAGTAGCTGACCCTCTATTTATCCATAGTTTGGCTAGCACAGAGGAAGCTCAAATTCAAGTTAAGGAAGTGTTGGAAAAAGTAGGCTTGACTCCAGCAACAGAATATGGTATAAGATATCCTTCTCAATTATCTGGAGGACAACAACAAAGGGTCGCTATTGCCAGAGCATTAATTACAAATCCAAAACTAGTTATTTGTGATGAACCTGTGAGTATGTTAGACGCTACTGTTCAAACTCAAGTTTTAGAATTGATCTTGAAATTGAAGAAAGAATTAAATTTAACTTATTTATTCATTACCCATGACTTATGGGTAGCTAGATTTATTTGTGACAGAATTGCTGTTATGAATAGTGGCAAAATTGTTGAAGAGGGGAAAACCGAAGAAATATTTAATCATCCCCAACATTCTTATACTCAGACATTGTTAAATGCTGCACCTCAATTTTGGTAACACAAATATTCTACTTGTCACAAGTTGGGAATCTGTGTTACAAATGCAATTAGAATGTCTCTAATAGTTACTAAATCTATAGAAAAATATTCCTTGAGCTAGTTTTAATTAAGGGTCATCGAACTACAACACCCATTATACCACTGCTAAAAGCGTTTGGGACTGCTTTTCGTAATATGTTTAAATTTTCATTGACATCAGTATTGTATTTGAGACTATTTGAAGCTTTATAAAGTCTTCTTCTCACATCATATCCACTAAATCTATATTTGACAACTTTTTGATAAACTGGTAAATCATCCAAGTCTAAAAAAACTAGCAATTGAAGTATAACTCTCTTCATTAATTATTACTTTGATTCCCACTAATTTGGCTTTGTATTTTAGTTGTTCAATTAACTTCAAAAAAGGAATTTGAACAAAATTTTGATTGTTTTTTTCCCTAGATTTATACCTTGTTTCTAGTTAGGATTATTTCCTACACTAACCACAGTCAAAAAAACTGGGAAATTTTCTGAGGGGGAAAAATCAACTACTAATCGGGAAAAGTCCGAATTTTACCAGCCCAAATCAACTCAAAAGGAATAGAGAAATTAGAAAAGTTAAATCGGGAAATACATCACGATATAAAACTGAAAAAGTCACCGTTATTGTCGAGAATATTCAAATTACTGAAATCTGATAGGCCAAATTTGTATATATATGAGCGCACCTTTTCCATTGTGTTTATAGTATCATGTCAAGTCTTTTTTATCAACCACTTTGAGGATATTTTTGATGGAATTAATTTCAATTCATTCCCTC
The DNA here is from genome assembly GCA_023356605.1 of Trichodesmium sp. MAG_R02. Lineage (GTDB taxonomy): Bacteria > Cyanobacteriota > Cyanobacteriia > Cyanobacteriales > Microcoleaceae > Trichodesmium. The sequence continues at coordinate 18,773 of JAKQYE010000128.1, forward strand.
ACTAATCACAGTCAAAAAAACTGGGAAATTTTCTGAGGGGGAAAAATCAACTCCTAATGGGGA
>JAKQYE010000129.1 GCA_023356605.1 Trichodesmium sp. MAG_R02
AATGGAACCCTTGATTAATGATCTTTTTGCAAATATTTTAAGATGTATCCGTTTATTGGGAACAAAGTATGAAAAACCAGAAAAATTGTTAAAACAGGATAAAAAAACCTACATTGAAAACCCCAGAAATTAAATAGTAACAAAATAGGCAATAATTATTGCAGTAGGTGTTGGTAGAGCACCAAAATTATAACTTATTACCTAGTTAGGGCAATGTTATTAACAATTAACTCTAAGTTATAAGATTCCAACTTTTCACTGCTGATAAATATTTATCTCTATCATGATCCGCTATAAAATCAATACTTAACTTTGATACATCATTAGTGACACCATCAACACCATCAAGAAAGCGAAACCAGAAACCAGGATCAAGTTGCAGTGTCATTTCCTGTGTAACATAAACGCAGATACCTACATGACTATACCCCGATACACGACCTGGAACACGAGTGACTATATCATTATTATTATGAAAGCGAAAGAACCTTGATTTTGCTTCTGCATTGAATATACGTGCAGTTTGACGATCTACAGTACGGGGTTGTCCAAAAGTATAAACGGAAATAAAAGGCAAATCTTTCTCAATTAGCTTTGCAGCAGCCACGGTAGCTATAGCTCCGCCAAGACTATGGCCAGTCAAAAATAGAGGACGTTTTTTCTTCAGTCTTAATTCCTGGTATTTGTTAAACAATGGCTTCCATACATCTTTAAGAGAATTAGCAAAACCACTATGAAACTTACCAAATAGCATCTTTTTCCTCTTCACATTAATGTTGTCGAGCCAGTCTGCTATTTCATCAGTTCCACGGAAACCTATACAAAAATAGTCTTCATGTTCAACTAAAATAGCCTGGGAATTATTTTTAGATTCTCCAGTTACAGAAATGAACTTTTTATCCTCAGCCTTCAAATCTGCAATTATTTTTTCTTCATCTGGTCTACCATCTTGATGACTACAATAAGCAAGTTTAGATATTCTTGCCATCCAGTAAGCATTATTTTTGCTCAAAGAGGTCTTGTAAGGTTCAATTATTCTCAGGTCGTTTTCAATTGTTTTCACAACTTTTTCCCTTTAATAAAGATAGTCTCCAAGACATTGTAAATCAATTAATTGGATAGTGAAGTATTAAGCTATACAATAAAATGAAAAAAATTAAAGTACATCTAGATACATCTTGATTATACTTTAGGTTTAATTTTTATCTACTTCATCATGAGCAACGAGTCAGGTGAAATTGGAAAAATTACTATATTACTTAATTTGACACTAATAAAGACAAATAAATCTTGTCAATATACCTTGTTTAATTCTCAATAAGCCTGGTTTTATTGTGCTTATTGACAATAGTTTTCCGTACATAGTGTTAATATAATTTTCACAACATTATATATGGGACTCAGCAAATATGGGGTTTGCCCTGGTTTAACACTACGCAAATAGGTTCTATGACCCTTCAGTTCTTAGCATCACAAAAAATAGATTTCTTTTGACTTTTAAAAACTTTTATGATATTTTACCAACATTCATCAAATCTTAATTATTGATAAATTAATGAGCGATCGCGAGATACCGAAAATTGACAAAAAGGGTCTCAGGGAATTTGGTCTAATAGTAGGTGGTGTTTTTGGAGGTTTATTCGGTCTATTACTACCGCTGCTCCACAAACATTGGCCTCTACCTGCATGGCCTGCCTGGGTAATTGCTGTTCCTCTATTGTTACTGGCAGTTGTTTCACCACCGACTTTGGGACCTGTGTATAGGTTTTGGATGGGAGAGATACCAAAAATTGATAAAAAGGGTCTCAGGGAATTTGGTCTAATAGTAGGTGGTGTTTTTGGAGGTTTATTCGGTCTATTACTACCGCTGCTCCACAAACATTGGCCTCTACCTGCATGGCCTGCCTGGGTAATTGCTGTTCCTCTATTGGTACTGGCAGTTGTTTCACCACCGACTTTGGGACCTGTGTATAGGTTTTGGATGCGAGTGGGAATTGTCCTGAGTAAGATTATGACTCCTTTGTGGATGGGGTTAGTATTTTATCTTGTAGTTATGCCAATGGGTTTAATTATGCGAATGCTTAAAAAAGACCCTATGGATCGACAATTTCATACTGAAATATCAAGTTATCGGGTAATGAGTCAATTAAAAAGTAAAGAGAGTATGGAGCGACCTTTTTAAATGTTTGAAGGAATATTAGACTTTCTCAAAGACCTTTGGGGTTTTATGAGAGAGCGAAAAAAATATTGGTTATTGCCTTTGATTATTACTTTGGTTTTGTTAGGAGCTTTGATTATTTTAAGCCAGTCTTCTGTAATTGCTCCATTCATTTATACTTTGTTTTAAGTGAAATTCTAAGAATATTCAGTATTAGCTGTCAGTTAATATCAATAATACTCCTCCCTTGAATATCTATCCCTTGCATTATATTATCAAAAACTTTTATACTTAGCACTTTGATGCTGAGAAATAGTTAGGTATATTGTATCAATACGTCCATACAAAATTTATGATTTTAGCACAATTAAAAAGGGTGAATCTTAGAAAAAAGTTATTCCCTTTCTGTTAATTATTTAATAACTGAAGTTATAGAAAAAGTCAGCATTAATGTATGGGAATTATTGGTATAATTAACAACTTATGAAAACCTTCTGGGGAGTAGGGAGAAAGAGTATAGAACTACTTAAATTATCAAAAAATAGTATTCTTAAATATACTTTTTCCCCTTCAAAAAACTCTCAAGAATTACATGTCACTTGTCTATTTTGTCAAAATGTTTATAAAGCATGTAAATTCAGCACTTTATGCTGACAAGAGTTAAAGTTTGAGTAAGCATCTAATCTTTTATTTATCAGATTTTAATTCTTTTTGGATGGTAATTACTCCTTCTAGCTGATAGCTGATGGCTGACAGCCAAATGCTGACAAGCGTTAAAGTTGGAGTAAGTATTTAATTTTTTCTTGATCAGATTTTAATTCTTTTTGGATGGTAATTACTCTTTCTAGCTGATATCTGATAGCTGATAGTTTACTAAAGCATAGCCTAAAAGACAGGTATAGTGTGAATATAAATTTTCAGGTCAAGGGAGTTGGCTTTTGTAGTAAGACTTAATTTTTGCTCAATTAATAAAGCTTGATTATCAGGCATCAAAAACAATAGCTGATAGCTTATAGCTGAAAGCAGAATAGACTGAATATTATTGAACTTTTATGATTAAATTACAAAAAAAATTATAGCTAAGAGGATGATAAAGCTAAAAACTTGGGCAGTAAATATAGGTATGATTTTTGCCAGTTTATTTGTAGGGATAGCCATGGCTGAAGTTGCAGTAAGAATTGCTGATTTAAAAGGATTAAAAAAAATGCCTGAAAGTACCCATGCAGAATTTTATCCCACATTTCATACTATTCCTCATCCCGTTAGAGGTTGGGAATATAGAGCAAATGTCTCCGGTTGGTGGACGAGTGAAGGAAAAGCTTATTTAGAGTTTAATAGTCATGGCATTAGAGGACCAGAAATTACTAAAGCTAAACCAGAAAATACTTTGCGAATAGCTGTACTTGGAGATTCTTTTACTTCAGCAGTGCAAGTTTCTTATCAACAAACTTTTGTAGCAGTAATGCAAAAGGAATTGGAAAAATGTATTAATTTAAAAAGTCAAAAAGTAGAAGTAATTAATTTTGGCGTTGATGGTTATGGAACTGCCCAACAATTATTAACTCTCCGGGAAAAAGTATGGGATTTTCAGCCAGATATTGTGCTTTTAGCTTTTTTTATAGGCAATGATGTTACAGATAACTCTCGAAAGTTAGAAAATAATCATTACCGACCTTTTTTTATCTATAAAAATGGGAAGTTAGAATTAGATTTATCCTTTAAAAAGCTAACTATTAGTCAGGCAAATCGTTACATGATCACAACAGTTGATAAATTACCGACTTGGCTTATAAATAATGTTAGAATTTTACAAATTATCAAAAAAGTAGAGACAGATCAAAGAAAGAGAAATGCTGCTAGACACTTTGAAAAATTACAAGCAAATAATTTTAGAGAACCACGAAATCCTGCTTGGCAAGAAGCTTGGAAAATTACAGATGAATTAATAGGAATTATGGCCAAAGAAGTGCAGGAAAAAGGTGCGGAATTTCAAGTAGCTACAGTGATGACTCCCATACAAATTCATTCCAATAAAGGATGGCGAGAAGGATATATGAAAATCATGGATATTCAAGACTGGTCGTATCCCACAAAAAGACTGAAAAATTTAGGAGAAATTCATAATTTTCATGTGATTGATTTAATCAAACCTTTTGATGATTATGTTCAGGAAAATCCAGTTTGTTTTCATGGATTTAAAAACACAGCAATGTGTACAGGACATTGGAATGCTACAGGACATAAATTAGCAGGAGAAATTATTGCCGAAAAGTCATGTCAGAGGTTTTCAAAAAAGTTTTAGGTACAGGTAGTAGATAGTAAGTTTGAAGTAAAAAAAGTTTACTTTACTATCTAAAATATATAGAGTATATTGCATCTAACCATTGTTTTTTTCTCAGAAATTCTGGGCTGCTATTTTCGCAACTTGTATAACCTTTTTCAAATCATAAATATATTATCTTAGACAACAAGAAAAAGATCTCAAACACTCAACTTTCAGTCTTGAAGGTAAATCATTTTTTGGCAGAACTTTGTACTTTCCAGTAACTTAATTTATTCTCAATATTAAAAATAATCTCTGACTCAACAAACCTTTATATAATGAAAAAACTGAATAATTTAGCCATAAATATCGGATTAATATTTGTAGCCTTAATAACTGGTATTTTGGCAGGAGAAATAGGATTAAGGGCCGCCAAAATAGAAGGATTGAAAAAAGTCAACAATAACGAACCCCTCAGGCCTACCATATTTCATACTTACGATCGCTATCGTGCTTGGGCATTACAACCAGGTTTTACTGCTTGGTGGCGAGAGGAGGGGGAAGCTTATATAGAAATTAATAGTGATGGTTTAAGAGACCGCGAATATAGTAAAATTAAGCCAGAAAATACATTAAGAATTGCTATACTAGGAGATTCCTTTGCTGAAGCGGTTCAAGTACCAATAGAGAAAACTTTTTGGTCAATAATTGAACAGAAATTGACAAAATGTGACTCTATTACTGACAGAAAAGTTGAGGTAATTAATTTTGGTGTTCATGGTTATAGCACCTTGCAAGAACTATTGACTTTACGTCATCAGGTTTGGGATTATAATCCAGATATTGTATTGTTAGCTTTTTTTATAGGAAATGATATTATTAATAACTCAAAAAAACTGGAGTATAGTCAGTATAGACCATTCCTTGTATATGAAAATGGAGAGTTGGTTGTCGATATGTCTTTCCAGGATTTAACTCCAGCTCTAAGTAATCGTTATGCTGCTTCATTTATAGACAAAATGCCTGGTTGGCTGGTAAATAATTTCAGAATTTTGCAAGTAGTGAAAAAAGTAGATTTGAATCTAAAGAAAAAAAGAGTAGACGCATATTTAACGGGTTTAGTACCGTATAATTTCCAGCCACCAATCAATAATAATTGGTATCAAGCATGGCAAATTACAGAAGAATTAATAACATTAATAGTAGAAGAAGTAAGGCAAAGAGAAAAATTTTTTTTTGCAGTATTAGTAGGAGATCCAAAACAGGTACATTACGACCAACCATATCTGCAAAAAACTTTTATGAAACAATACAATATTAATGATATGTTGTATCCTAATAAAAGAATAGAAGTTCTAGGGGAACGCTTGGATTTTCCAGTATTAGATTTAGCAACACCTTTTCGAGATTATGCTGTAGAAAATCGAGTCTGTTTACATGGTTTTGAAAATACATCATTATGTACTGGGCATTGGAACAGAGAAGGGCATCAGTTAGCAGGAGAAATTATTACTAATAACCTCTGTAGACAGTTAAAAGTTAATTATAATCAATAATGAAAAAGCTACATGATTTGGCCATCAATTTAGGATTAATATTAAGTACATTAATATTGACTTTTACAGTAGGTAAAATAGGATTAAGAATAGCAGGAATTGAGTATCAAGCGCCAAGAAAAGATGCAGATTAAAATTCTCTCCAGACTTTCCAAGATATATACAGAGGTTGGGCAGGAAAACCTAATGGCAAGCAGTTGTGGAAGGAAGAGGGTGTACCTTCGGAAATCAAAATTAATAGTGCAGGATTTCGTGATTATGAACGGAGTAAAAATAAACCGGAAAATGGATTAAGAATTGCTTTATTAGAAAATTCTTATACAGGAGTGCTTCAGGTAAAACTAGAAGATACCTATGGTGCAATAATGGAGGAAAAATTACAACGATGCCCTGTGTTAAAAAACCAAAAAGTAGAAGTAATTAATTTTGGTATAAGTGGTCATAGCACAGCCCAAGAATTAATGACTTTAAGACATCATGTTTGGGATTATAGTCATTTTAATAAAGAATTGAGACAAGTATTTTTTGCTATAACTCGCGTTTGGTGCAGAAAAAGTTTTCCATCCTTATTTGAAATGACTACATCAACCAGATTTAGTCATATTAGCTTTTTATGCAGGTAACGATATTAGTAACAATTCTCCTAATCTAGAACATGACCATTCACGCCCTTATTTTGTTTACAAAAATGGGCAACTTGTAGCGGATATATCATTCCGTGATTTGAAATTTTGCCAGAGAAACCGTTATGCTTTTTCTCTAGTAGATTTCTTGCCATTTTGGTTAGTAAGAAATTCCCGAATTATACAGCTAATTAGAAAAGTAGATATTGATGCTAAACGCCGTCAGTATAACAAGGATTATAGGGAAATTAATATAGATTTTTATAAAGAACCAAAACCAAATTCTGATTGGTCAGAAACTTGGGAAGTAACTGAGGGTTTGATTAAGCTAATGGGAGATGAAGTATATAAAAAAAAGCATACTTTATGCTTATAACAGTCAGTCATTCTTCTCAAGTATAGTCACTTTGATTTAGATTGAGACAAGTATTTATTGCTATAACTCGCGTTTGGTGCAGAAAAAGTTTTCCAATATAATTTGAAATGACTATACTACCTGATATTCAACAGCGTGATAATTTGAAAAAATATTTAAATGTGTCAAATTTATTCTACCCAGATCTCAGACTGAAAAATTTTGGAAACGAGGAAAATATACCAGTCTATAATTTAGCTGGACCTATGTGGGGTGAGGCTAAAAAAACAGGTAAATGTTTCCATGGTTTTGATAATGCACTTCCCTGTGGAGGTCATTGCAATGCAGAAGGTCATAAACTGGCAGGGGAAATAATGGCAAATTATTTCTGCAATAAATATACTATTTCTAAATGATTTGTGCTCAAAAAGTACATGAGTTTAGTGTCAAAATTCTATTGAGCAGTTTGTTAGTTTATGGGTACTTCCTGTAAGTAAAAATGCTTGAGTTTGGGGGAGGAGAAACACAATTTAAGACTGTAAATCTTTGTTCAAGAATTATTAGGGATTTTATATAAAACACCCCTAAATTTTTTTTGTGTTTATCTATTCTATGTATTATACCAAGTGTGATCAATGCTTGGTAGAAATAGCTAGGGGTTTTTGAGAAGTTAGGGTTGGTTTGTTTTAACTCTCTGAGGCCTGGATGTAACTCGATAAACCCATCTAATTCTTCCATATTATCTAGATCGGCCTCTCATCCGTTTTCTCACAACTCATTCCTGATTACTATAGTAGTTTTAAATAGTTAGTGAAGTTAATGAAGTTAGTTAAGTTAGTTAAGTTAGTTAGAAATTTGGTACTGCGGTTCTAATATAAATGAAGCCTAGTCAACTAATAAGGTTTTAAATTGATAGTTGCTCTAGGCTGATACACAAGCCAATTTCTTTATAAAAGGATCATCAGTTTGACTTTTGTTTTGTTTTGAGGTACAAAACATTACTGTATTATGGCAAATAGGAGCTAAAAACAATGAGTGGTTTTAGACAAGTTGGTAATCTTCTTGTTCCCAATGGAACAGAAGAAATAACAATCTTATCATCAGAAATTGAATCTAATCTACCTTTAAATGTGACAGTGTTTCCCACTGGCATTAGTCAGGAAGCACAAGGTTCTCTTAACGCTCAATTAACCTTGGAAGAAAATACGCCAGGTTTACCAATTATTACAGATGATTTTGGGGTGGGATTAAGTGAAAAAATTACTTACCAGCCTTCAGTATCAAATATAAAGTACAATGTTGATGTGAGTAGCCTTAATGGAACTACTGGGCCTTATTTATTAGAGGTAAGCTCAGAAGATGCCAATAACGATTTTCCGTTTAGTGCAGTTTTTATTGGTAATGTGCCAGATAAGCCATTAGTAAATGGCTTTGTTGGCCGTAGTGATACCGATGACTGGTTTAACTTTCAAGTACCCAGCAATGGTGGAGTTAGAATCACACTAGACGCTACCGATGACAATGCTCAATTAGACCTATTTGAAATTCAAAACGGAGCACAAGGAAATCAGATAGGTGCAGCACGAGCAGGAGTTGGAAGTAGTGGGTCAATCACTCAAAATCTCACGACAGGGAATTATTTGCTCAGGGTAACACCTTCTAATAACAGTGCCAATCTTCCTGATGGAGGACAATCTTCTACAAAGTATACATTAACTGTCGATCAGGTTACTGGTAGTCCTGGAGATGGTAGTCCTGGAGATGGCAGTTCTAGAATTACTCAAGATGTAATACGTTTCTGGGATTTTACTGCCCAATCACATATATTCACATCTAATCAAGAAGAGATAGATTTATTAACAGGTCAATCTAACTTCTTTCGTCGAGAAGGCAATGAGTTTGATGTTCCAGTAAACGAAGGCTCTCCTATTTTTCGCTATGTTAATAGTTTAACAAATACAGAGTTATTAACGTTTGACTCTCAAGTGCCAGATATATTACCACAATTCAGAAGTTTGGGTGTAGCCTTTAATGCTTATACAGAAAATAACAAGCCAATAGATGCAATACCTATTTATAGATTGAAAAATAACCTCTCAGAACAAACAAACCCTCTAAATATTACTCATTTCTTTACTTCTGATTCATTTAACCGGGATGTAGTGCTCAGAGATTTCCCCTTTTCAGATGAAGGAGTTGGTTTTTGGGCGCTTCCTTCAAGTACAGACGGTTTAGTAAGATGATAACAGACAAAATTTAGAGTGGTAGAAAAGAAAAAAAGTTTTCTTTTTTTTCGTGAAATTATTGGCCAGTGGGAATATCTTGATCCCCCATATTGAATTAATAAAGCTTTTATCTAACCCCTATAGGGACTTTTTCTGCAAAGTCCCTACCTTTTTGTTTACATTTAGTGTTTATTATGGAAGAACTGGGCCAGATATACTCATTTCTCCCTTGAAGCAGGTACACAAAATTAATTACACATGTTTTCAGACTGAATCCCTTATACTGCAAACCTAATATCAAATTAGTGTAGGTCAACAATTTTGGGCTAGAGGAAGAGGTTTTGTAAATTATTATACCAAATCCAGTTACAAAAGCAGGTTTGTCCCATATTCTAATCCCTCATTTAACAGGGGTCCTAACTTGACAAAATACCTTTTTACTAAGGAGGATTTGGTATTATTGATATTTCCTATCTCTTACAAATTATTTGACACTGCTATATAATGAAAAAGTTGAAGAATTTAACCCTTAATTTAGGATTAACAGTCACTACATTAATATTTACTATTACAGTAGGCGAAATAGGTCTCAGAATAGCAGGAATTAAGTCCCCCCCACCCCCAAGAATAGATCTGGAATTAGATGATAATTCCCCCTACACTTTCAAAGACCCTTACCGAGGTTGGGGTGGAAATCCTAACGGCAAATCATTTTGGAACGGAGAAGGTATACCTTCGGAAATAAATATGAATAGTGGAGGATTTCGGGATTATGAACGGAGTAAAACTAAACCAAAAAATGGATTCAGAATTGCTTTATTAGGAGACTCTTTTACTGAAGCAATTCATGTCAAATTAGAAGATACTCATGGTGCAATAATAGAACAAAATTTACAGCAATGTCCTGTCTTGAAAGATCGGAAAGTTGAGGTAATGAATTTTGGAGTGCAAGGTTATGGAACAGCTCAAGAATTAATGACATTAAGACATCATGTTTGGGATTATTCACCAGATTTAGTCATGTTAGTTTTTTTCGCTGCTAACGACCTTCGTAATAATTATCGCGCTTTAGAACATGACCATTTACGACCCTATTTTATCTATCAAGATGGTAAACTTGTAGCAGATATGTCATTCCGCAATTTGAAATTTTGGCAAAGAGATCGTTATGCTTTTTCTCTAGTAGATTTCTTACCATTTTGGTGGGTAAAAAATTCTCGGATTTTACAGCTAATTAGAAAAGTAGATATTGATGGTAAATACCGTCAATATGAAAAAGACTATAGTGAAATTAATCTAGGTTTTTATCAAGAACCAAAACCAGATTCAGATTGGCAAGCAACCTGGAAAGTTACTGAAGGTTTGATAAAATTAATGAGAGATGAAGTATCTGAAAAAGGAGCAGATTTTATGGTGATAACAGCTAGTGATTCTCATCAGGTTTTACCAGATATTCAACGGCGTGATGGATTTAGAAATTCTTTGAATGTGTCAAATTTATTTTATCCAGATATCAGACTAAAAAATTTTGGGAAAAAGGAAAATATACCAGTTTATACTTTAGCAGGACCCATTTGGAATGAAGCTAAAAAAACAGATGAATGTTTACATGGTTTTGATAATGCAATTCCCTGTGGAGGTCATTGGAATTTAGCAGGTCATAAATTTGTAGGAGAAATAATGGCAAATTATTTATGCGAGAGATACACTGTTTTACTTAGTAAAGAAGACTGAATTAAAACCCATAACCTTTATAGAATGAAAAAACTGAATAATTTGCCATGAATTTAGGATTAATAGTCACTATATTAATATTTACTGTCACAGTAGGCGAAATAGTCTATGAATGTCAAAAATTAAGTATCCCCCGCTCCTGGAAATAGATGGGATATTAGATGGGAATTTCCCCTAAATCGGAAAAAGTCCTTCCTAAATTAATATCTATGTATCAGAAGCTAGAGTTAATAAGAGATATATTTGACAGTCCAAGAACAGGAAATGAAGCCTTGTGGAAGATAGTGAAACTAACTGAATTATCTTATAAAGATTTTCCGAAAAGTTGTCAAACAATCAAAATATAGATTGATCAAATTTTACCTGACTTTGATAACCGAATCACCCAAGGAATAGCTGGGCAAACCCATCTAATTTGCTTATTCTTATATAGGGCTTTTAAAATCTCGTAAAAACTATATGTGGAAAGTCAATTGTCAATAAGCCCCATCAACCAGAGTTTATTGATAATACTCCTGGATTTATTGACAAAATGCGTCTAGCCTGTAAGGAATAGTAGAAGGAATTAATTAAAACATCAAGTTAATTGAAAGGACAGGTTATGAGTTAACTAATTTTGATAACTTTAGAAGAAAGACTTTACTAGATTTGCATTTTTGCTAATAATTTTTCATATTTAGTCTAGAAGAGCTACTATATTTTTATCGGCCATCAAAAAATCAGAAGTTAATTAGGGAAACAAAAATTTGACAATGCAATGAAAAATTGGAAATTGATTCAGGGGATAAAAACAGGATTTAGTTTAGTTAGTATTAACTTAATTTTAGCATTTATTGGTTTAGAGGTTGTTTCATTAGGATTTTATTTTTCTCAGGAAAAACAACTATTTTATACTAGAAAAGATACTATTTCTCAAGTTCGGGAAGACTTGGAAAAAACTGGAACCAGACTAGGTACAGATCTAAATAATGAATCAATCTTAGAGCGACTACATCCTTTTTTTGGGTACGTACTAAAACAAGAAATTTTTGCCAACGAAGAATCAGGAATAAGGGTTAATAATTATGGCCTTGTATCTAAGTATGATTATCCTTTCATTAAAAGCAATAACAATCAGTTTGTTATCGGTGTATTTGGCGGTTCAGTTGCTAATGATTTTGCTGTAAATTCGCTTTTCAGTGAAGCCATTGGTAATCAAGGATTTATTCAATACTTAAAACAAATACCCCAACTAAAAGACAAAGAAATTATCATTTTATGTTTTGCAGGTGGGGGTTATAAACAACCACAACAGTTGTTAATGCTTAACTATTTTATTTCGATTGGGCAAGAGTTTGATGCAGTTATTAATATAGATGGGTTTAACGAAGTAGCACTATCTCACCAAAATAATCAGGAAAGAATAGAGTTGTTTTTACCAAGTGTACAACATATCTTACCTTTAACACAGTTAGCTAGTGATGATTTGTCCGTAATGGCAGCGATAGTTCAAATTAGCGAACTGAAAAATAATTTATCAACTGGTATTAAGAAATTGGAAAGTTGTAAATTAGCATTTTGTCATGGTTGGAGAAGTTTGCAAGTTAAAGGATTATTAAACAGATATCAAACGGAGATTATCAAATATGATGAACAAATCGTCAGAAATTCTAGCAAAATTGATAGGAGTAATAGCCTAGTATATTTGAATAAAATATCAGAAGTATTAGAGGATAAAGTCGCTTTTGAGAAAGTTGCTAAAAATTGGTATGAATCATCACTAACCATGAGTCAAATTCTAGCAGATAGAAATATATTGTACTTTCACTTTGTTCAGCCCAATCAATATCATCCTACAGAAAGAATCTATAGTCCAGAAGAAAAAATTTTTATTATCGAAGATCATTCTTATGCTGTAGGAGTTAGAAAAGGTTATCCAGTATTACTTTCTAAAATTAATAGCTTACAAGAAGCAAAAGTTAATATATTTAATAGTGTGAATATTTTTGATGGGGAAAAAGAAATCGTTTATCGAGATGCTTGCTGCCATTACAATATGAATGGTCAGACAATATTAGAAAGGTATATTGCTAATTCCATCAAAACTATTATGGAAAAGAAAGATATAAATTCCCGAAAAAATATATAAATTACTTGCGATAAAATTGCTATGAAAAACTTGAGTATTTTGAAAAAACCCTCAGAACTATGGAAAATCATTTTGATGAACATAATTTTCTTATTTGTATTTTTAGAGTTAGGTTCTCTGGGTTGGTATTTTTTCAAATATCAACAATTTTTCTATACTAGAGAAAAAGTAACAGAAAATCATCAAGGAGAAGAATTAGAAAGTCAAAAACAAAATGAAAATACAAATGCCAATGTTAAGACAAATCCAATGGGAATCAACTTAGCAGGAATTAGGTTAGAAAGTTCTGTAATAGAAAGAATTCATCCTTACTTTGGCTATGTACAAAGACCAGGACCCGATTTTAGAAAAGATTTCAAGTATAATGATGCTGGTTTTATTTCTCCTTATGATTACCCTTATAAAAAGAAGAATGATAATCAATATATAATCGGAATTTTTGGTGGTTCGGTTGCTTCAAACTATTCAATATATGAAATTAAGAATCAAATCTTAGAAAATAAATTAAAGCAACTTCCCGAATTTCGGGATAAGGAATTTATTATTTTATCTTTAGCAATAGGAGGCTATAAACAACCACAACAGTTAATACTATTAAACTACTTTCTTTCCATAGGTCAGAAATTTGATATGATTATAAATATAGATGGTTTTAATGAGGTAACTATAGCTAAATCAAATAATGAAAATGCTGTTGATATTATGATGCCTAGTACTAACCATGTTGTACCATTAACAAACATAGCAAATAATAGTCTCTCCACAAAATCTATTCAAGCTATGTTGAAAATTAATGATAGTAAGAATAAGTTAAAAGATGCTTTAGAAACTTTAGATAAATGTCAAGTAGCTTATTGTTATGCTCTGACATCAATCTATGTGCAAAATTTAGCAACCAAATATCGTAAAAATGTCAAAATATTTGATAAAGAAAGGAAAAAAGCTGCCGAACAAGCAGCAGGAGAATCAGAAGCTAGTATAGTTTATTTTTATGCACAATCTCCTCAATTCAAAGAATCAGAATTATATGAGACGATGGCAGAACACTGGCAAAAGACATCAACAATGATGCAGCAAATAGCTGTCAATAATAACATTTTATATTTTCATATTCTACAACCTAATCAATATTATCTGACTAACCGCGTTTATAGTGAAACAGAAAAGAAAATTGCTTTTGACCCTGATAGTCCTTTTAGAGAAGCAACAGAATTAGGATATCCTGTGCTTTTAAGTAAAATAGATAATTTCAAACGGAATGGTGTAAATTTTTTCAATGGTGCGCAAATTTTAGATGATACCAAAGAAATAGTTTATATAGATAGTTGTTGCCATTATACTGAAGTTGGGGAAAATATTTTGTCGGAATTTATAGCTAATTCAATTTTTACTACACTTACTGCTAATGAAAATTAATTAGTAAATAGTAAAAATAAATGAAATAATCTACTGAAGACTAGGGGAAAAATTTATGAGAGAGATACTTATCTATTACTTCTGCAGCTAATCTATTACCAACAATATTCCAATGAATATCGTTGGGTTTATAGAGAGGAATTTCGGAACCAGCAGCAACAAATTCTTCCACAATATCGAGATGATATATATTATGTTTATCCAGTTCTTGAGATAGTAATTTATTAGGTTGTCGGAAATCAAATTGTTCTGGAGAAAAATTGTAACTAGCAATTACTTTTTTTCTTAGTTTTTGAATGACTTGTACCTCATCAGGCATTAAGACTACAACTAAAGTAATATTTTGGCGATCGCAGATTTCCTTAATTTTTAATAAGTCGCCGAAAGCATCATTAAAATGTTCTGGAAAATCTGTTTTTTCAGGATTTTTGATAAAAATATAACTTCTCTTTTTGGCCTCTTGCAGATGAAAGTCATCTGGTACAGTAGGTAAGTCTTCCCGATATTCAATACCATGATGATAGAGGTTGCCTTCAAACTTACTATTTACCTTAATCAGAAAATCAAAGAAAGATAAAACATAAGAATCTTCAACTTTAAGTAACCTCCTATCTTGTTGTGATTTATAGTTATCAGAAAAGTCATTACCAATATAAAAAGATAACAAAAGCATATCAGGATTTAATTCTAATCCTTCATTGACAAATAGGGATAAATAATCTTTTGGTCCAATAGCAATTATTCCCATATTAATTAATTCTATAGGTTGCTGACTATCTTGATTGAGTTTAGACTCCAATAGAGTTAAAAAATTATGTTTGTAGGGGATACCTCCATAAGCAAAAGAATCACCTATGCCAATAATTCTATATGTATTTTCTGCTTTTTGTTCAGTAAATTCTACATCTTTAAATCCTTTAGAATTTAACTGAAAATCATAATCTGTAGAAAATGGTTTTCCTCGCCAGCGATTATAAGATGAGGGGTCATAAAACATAAATGAAGGATTAATTATGTGATAAATTCTGAATGCAACTTCTGTGAATCCAAATGTTATAAAAGAGATAATTACTGTTTGACGGAGGAGAGAAAAAATATTCTTCATCATTAAGTTTTAGTTTAACGAGATAAATGTTTTTGCTTGATTTAAGCAAAGTGAATCTAGATTACTAATCAGTAAGAGGTTAATATAACATATAATTGTCAGCTATTAGCTTTTTAACTAGGTAGACAGAATTATTTGTATATCTAAATTTTCTGATGAGCTTTTCAGGTTACAGAACTACAAAAAAAATTATTAACTGAGCCGTATTGAAATATAATCTCAACAAAAATATGCAAAAAAATAATTATGGATTAAGTTCTAGATTAATCCTAGGTATCAGTTTATGTCTAGCAATAATTCCAGCTATAGTTTTAGGAGTGCTCATTCTTAAATATAGTATCAATGTGCCAATTCAAGACCAATGGCAAATCTCTACTATTTTTGAAAAATTTAATCAAAGAACTCTATCTTTCAATGATTTAATAGCACAACATAATGAAAGTAGAAAATTTTTTCCCAGGCTAATTTTTCTGACCTTAGCATTTATTACTAAATGGAATATTAGATATGAAATGTTAGTCACATTTTTACTTGCCTGTATAGTTTCTATAAATATTTATCTGTTAAATAGACTAACAATAGGTGGTTCCCGTATTAAAGGTCTAACCATAGCATTAATATCTAATATATTTATATTTTCTGCTGTTCAATATGAAAATTGGTTGTGGGGTATTCAAATAGTTGTTTTTACTCCTATAGTCTGCATTACCATCTGTATATTAATTGCTTATTCTCGACTAAATAATATAGCCCAAATTTTAATTTGTATGGTCTTATCAACCATCAGCACTTTTTCTTATGCTAATGGTTTATTAGCCTGGGTAATAGTCTTACCAGTACTAGCTTTAGTAAAACTAAAATCTTGGTCAGAGTTCAGGAAAAATATAATTTTATATCTGTTTTGGATAATTGGATTTATAGCCAATATAACCTTTTACTTCCACGATTATCAGAAACCATTATCTAATCCTAATCCATTTGAATCAACTCAATATCCATATCAAGTATTGCAATATTTTCTAGCATTTTTAGGAGGCTCTCTAGGAGTTGGTAGCAGTATACAACCTCTAAATAATTCAATTATTCTTGGAGCAATAGTTATTATTCTATTTATTAGTTTATGTTCTTATGTGCTATGGCATATTAAAGACTATAAATTGCAACATCAAACTATTGGCTGGATTATGCTTGGAACCTATGCAGTTATTAGTGCCTTGGTTACATCTTTTGGTAGAGTAGGATTTGGTATAGAGCAAGCTCTTTCATCGAGATATACAACATTTTCAACCTACATAATTATATCCATAATTCATTTAATGATAATTGTGGGAGAAGATGCTATTAAAAAATATCATTTTTTAATTAATAGAAGTTTTTTCTCAAAAATTATTTGCTGGTTCCTTGGCATAATAACTGTTATTCAAGTACACAACTTTACTTATAGTGTAGACAAGATGAAGTTATGGAAACAAAATTTTTTGAAATATAAAGGTTGTTTACTACTAATTGATTTTACTCACGATAATTGTAAAAACCTGATTGACTCTTACTATTTTGAATATATAAAACAACGGGCACATTACTTAACAGAAATAGGTTTTTTAGAGCCTGGCTTAATCACAACTAATCGCATTATAGACTTAATAGATACGAATAACAGCAGACAAGTAGAAGGTACTTTTGAAAAGCTAGAGTTGATTGGAGGTAATAACTTATTAGCAACTGGTTGGGCAATATTTACTGATACAAATTTACCTGTAGATACAATAGTTCTCAGTTATGATAATTTCCCCGGCGAACCTATTGTTTCTGCTGTGGCAGATATAACAATGTCAAGACCTAATCTTGTCAAAAAATTTAAGAGTCAAAAATACTTTAAATCAGGATGGCAAAAAGTATTATCTACTCATAGATTTCCCCAAGGAAATATTCATATCAAAGCTTGGGCATTGGATACAAATACAACTAAATTTTATCAAATTCCTGGTATTTACATAGTTAACAAGAATGATCAAAATATTAGTGTTTTATTAGGTGATTAAATAAGTAGTAGTAAGGATTTAGCTTTTCCTAGATCATGGTAGGCAAAGAGCTTTTAAAATAATTAAGCAACTACTAAGTTTAGTTGATCCTAAATCCGCTTATTAAAGGGTATTTGTCCCATCGGTAAATTCCATGTACGGCAAAACTTCAACTTTTTTTTACCCACATTCCGCACTTCCGGCATGTAGTACAAAAAGATACATGAATTATCATTACTATTTTGAGCCAACAAATTAAACAAAATTTGGAAGTAAAAGCCTTGTATTTATAGATGAATCAGGATTTGAAGATAATCAAGACTGTATTTATACCTGGTCAAAAAAAGGGAAAAAAGTTTATGGTGAGCAAGAGGGAAAACGAGGTATAGTCATTTTAATTTAGATTCACACAAATATTTCTTGCTATAACTAATTTTTAGCAGAAAAAGTGTTTCATTCTTATTTTAAAAAAAAACTATAAAAGAGAAAATTTAGTAGCCGTTATAAGAAAAAAGGAAAAATATTTAATAGCACCAATGATATTTAAAGTCACCCTAAATGCCGTGGGATTTGAACAATGGTATGATCAACATTTATTCCCAGAACATTCAAATAACTGAAATCTGAACGGCCAAAATTGAATATATATGAGCGCACCTTTTCCATTATATTTACAGTATCATGTCAAGTTTTTTTATCAATCACTTTGAGGATATTTTTGATTGAATTAATTTCAATTCATTCCCTCACTAATCACAGTCAAAAAAACTGGGAAATTTTCTGAGCGGGAAAAATAAACTGCTAATCGTGAATACTCAGAATTTTACTAACCCAAATCAACTCGAAAGGAATAGATAAATTAGAAAAGTTAAATCGGGAAATACGTCACGATAGAAAAAATGAAAAAGTCGCCGTTACTGCAGAGAACATTCAAATAACTGAAATCTGAACGGCCAAAATTGAATATATATGAGCGCACCTTTTCCATTATGTTTATAGTATCATGTCAAGTTTTTTTTATCAACCACTTTGAGGATATTTTTGATTGAATTAATTTCAATTCATTCCCTCACTAATCACAGTCAAAAAAACTGGGAAATTTTCTGAGCGG
>JAKQYE010000013.1 GCA_023356605.1 Trichodesmium sp. MAG_R02
ATTATTGGTTTCCAATTAAAAATCGAGTCAGAAAGTCAGAAGGAACAATAGAAAATTTTCGCATTGAGAGTTGATTATGCTGTTAAGTTAACGTCCTAACCTTTGCTTCGATTGCTATATCTTCGATAAAATAATTGTAGTCAGGACTTACGCAAATAAACCCGGTTTCTACAGTAAATCATTGTTTTTAACACATAAATATCTACGAGAAACCGGGTTTCTCAGTTTGCCTGCCTAAGTCCTGTAGTGTAACAGTTTCATTATCTAGATTGGTGACAAAATAGTACTACATGAAAAAAAATCTGTTAATATTTCTCTATCACAATTAATTGACTTTCTTAAAGAAGAATTAAATAATCTTTGCCACAAACAAAAAAAGAGAGGAAATCAAACTTTAATATTTAAAGTCTCTCTTTTGGCAGAAGTAATTTTTAATTGTTGAATTTTTACCTGTGATAACTGGTAATTGTTAACTGATAAATTTCATAATAAACTATCTCCAAATTCTTCACTAAAAATATCTAACTGCTCCACAGTTATAATTTCTTCCTCTTCTTTTTTCTTAATTCCTTTTCGTAAACCAATAGCTATTTTGCTATGCTTTTCAATTTGCTGCATTACCTGTCTTGCTCGTGCAATGACCGAATCTGGCAAACCAGCTAATCTTCCTGCTTCAATACCATAAGACTTGTCCGCTCCACCAGGCTGTACTTGATGTAAAAATATAATTTTATCCGGCAATTCTTTCACCGTTACCTGATAGTTTGCCACATTATCCAAAATAGAAGAAAGTTCATTTAATTCGTGATAATGAGTAGCAAAAATTGTCCGAGAAAAAATTTCCGTTGCTAAATATTCTGCCACCGACCAAGCAATCGAAATTCCATCAAAAGTTGCCGTTCCCCTGCCAATTTCATCCAACAAAACCAAAGACTTTTCCGTAGCATGATTCAAAATATTTGCCGTTTCATTCATCTCCACCATAAAAGTTGATTGACCAGTAGCTAAATCATCCACAGCTCCCACACGAGTAAAGATGCGATCGCTAACCCCCAAAACAGCAGAAGTTGCCGGAACAAAACTGCCAATTTGTGCCATTAATTGAATCAATCCCACCTGCCGTAAATAACAACTTTTACCACTAGCATTCGGACCAGTTAAAATAATTAAATCCGGCGCCGAATAGGGAGTAATTCCCGAATCATTTTCCTCTAAATTCTTACTTCCCAATATAGCAGTATTCGGTACAAAAAAACCAGCAGGTAAATATTTTTCTACCACCGGATGACGACCTTCAATAATTTTCAATTCTCGACTATCAACCATAGTAGGACGGACATAATTTTGATAAATTGCTACTTCTGCTAAACCACACAAAATATCAATAGCCGCCACAGCACGAGAAACATTTCTAATCTCTTCCGCATATTCCCCTACCTCATTTCTCAAACCAATAAAAAGATCATATTCTAACTCATTCAAATCATCTTGTGCCGTTAAAATTCTGACTTCTCTTTCCTTTAATTCCTCAGTAATATAACGCTCCTCATTCGTTAAAGTTTGCTTCCGAGTATAATCATCCGGAGCCAAATTTGCCTTTGATTTAGAAATACTAATGTAATAACCAAAAGCCTTATTATAACCAACCTTTAAATTAGGAATTCCCGTCCTTTCTCTCTCTGTAGCTTCCAAATTTGCAATCCATTTTTGGTCTTCTTCTGCTAACTTCCGCATCTCATCTAATCGTTCATTTACACGAGGACGAATTAACCCTCCTTCTTTTAACTTTTGCGAAGGAGACTCCACTAAATGGGAATGAATTTTTTTTCCCAATTCTTGTAAGATTGGCGGTATTTTTTGCAATACTTTTAAATAAGGAGAATCACCTTGAGAAACCAAAGTAGAAAGTTCAGGAAGTTTCGTTAAAGAGTCAGCTAAAAAAACTAAATCTCTAGCATTTGCCGTGCCAGCACCGGTACGGCCAGTTAAACGCTCTAAATCGTAAATTTGACGCAATACCTTTTGAATATCTTGACGTAGATCATTATCTTGTATTAGCTCGTCAATAGTATCATGTCTAGCACGAATACCCTTCAAACTCAGAAGTGGTTGTTGCAACCAACGCCTTAACGCACGCCCACCCATTGCAGTACTAGTCTTGTCAACTACCGACAACAACGAACCTTGATAACTACCATCTCGCACCGTTTGAGTAATTTCCAAATTCCGCCGACTCTGGTGATCGAGAATCAAAAAATCTGCCAAAGTATAGCTTCGCAGACATTGTAGGGGAACTTGATTTTCCTTTTGGGTTTCTTCGAGATATTCCAGTAAACCTCCTGCAGCACGGACCCCCAGGGGAAGACGTTCGCAACCGATACCTTCGAGGGATGCCAGTTGAAATTTTATCAACAGTCGCTCCTTTGCTTCCACTAAACTAAAAGGTTGTTGTGGACGTAGAGAATAGCAGAAAGAGTTCGGGAGATATTCCGGGAGATGCTCCGATCTTTCTCCTGGCCGTAACATGAAACCGATATCTGGTGCTTTTGTAGGAAATAGAATTTCGGAAGGTTGCAAACGCATTAATTCTTGAGTTAGCTGGTCTAAGCCTTCAGTTTGAGTCGTCAGGAACTCTCCAGTGGAAATGTCTGTGTAAGCAAGTCCCCAATGATTTTTGGCAATAACAACTGCAGCTAGATAATTATTGTAACGTGGTTTCAGCATTCCATCATCGGTAAGAGTACCAGGAGTAAGAATACGAGTAATTTCACGCTTGACTTGACGGTTTTCTTTTTTAGCAATAGCAGAATCTTCGACTTGATCGCAAACGACTACTGCATACCCTTTTTCTACTAGAATAGTAGCATATTTTTCTACGGCATGATGGGGGACTCCAGTCATGGGAACTCTACCAATTTCTTTGCCAGCGTGTTTAGTGGTTTGTACTAATTCTAATTCTTGCGCGATCGTGACAGCATCCTGAAAAAAACATTCAAAAAAGTCACCTACTCGAAATAGTAAAAGAGCATGAGAATATTTTTGTTTAACTTCTACATAACGCTGCATCATTTCTGACAATTTGCTAACGTCAATTTGGCTATACTCAGTATTAGCAGGAAGAGAGTTTTCTAGTTCCTCTTGTTTGGGTTTTACAGATTCTGGAGTAGATGTAGATGCGGAATATTTCATAGATATTTAATCGTTTATTGAATTTTATTTAGTATTATAGTTATCAGACTGTATCAAAACAATTATGTATTATTTTAGAGAATAGGAAATAGGGGACAGGGAACAGAGAAATGTCCTTTAACACAGGACTTACCCATCCCGAACAAGAAGCCCGGTTTATTGCCCTAATTATTGTTTTTGCCTTCAGGAAATTTTTTATTATAACCCTGTTTCTGCATAAGTCCTAGGAGATTATGATTTTAGTTAGGTGGAGCATTTCATACTTTTCCCGGAGTAATATACTTGTTTATTCCGATACTATCGGTAATTTCAGATTTTTGATATTGAAAATGGTTTCAAACCCAGTATTAGCGAGGGAAATACCTTAAATTGCTAAAAATAGCTGAAACCTAGATGTATTGAGAAAACAGCTAATTTTATATAAAAACAAAGGTTTTGACCTGATTTTTAACCTATTTTTTTCTAAAGTCCCACTACCAGATTTGATATTACAGCAAATTCCAGATTAATGTGGTCCAATTGAGTCAGCAAATATTTTCTGCTTGTTCCCTATCCTCCCACTCATTTGTCCTAATGCCTAAAACCACACATAGGGTTTTCAGAAAGATGAAACACACTCCTAGGAACAAAAATACTTTTAACCCATATTCCGTACTTCAATTTGTAGTATAAAAAATAGTATAAAATCCGTAGCTTGCTACTCGATCGTTGATTCCTATTGACCACTATAATTTTCTTCTGACTTCTTAATTTTAACTTTTGATTTTTAATTTTTGAATCATGTGTATATTACACTTTGTAATATAAAATGTAGGTTTTAGGGAAGTTTCATGGAACCTCTGTAGTCTAGTCTAACCAAATGAAAACCGCTATAAATAAAAAAAAGAGGCCATAATTGCCTCTGTTTGGTTACTATTTATTTGAAAATTGACATACTATTTCCGCCTAAAGGCCTGGAGATTCTCCTAAAATTAGGACTCTTGGCTTGTGTTCCGTAAACTAGGGAGTTTCATGTCCCATAGCGAAACATTGATTCTACTTAAATTAAATTAAACATCACAAGGTGTTTAATTTAGAGGTGGTTCTGCTTCATAAAACTGATATAAAAAGTCACTGGTTATGACACTTTAATGTTTACGAACTGCTCATACCAGATATGTTGCTAATCCGACAGCCCTTAGATTCTTGACATCCTCCCTTGCCTAAAGGCAGGTCGGTTCATACCGAGCCTTAGCTCCTCGGCGAGTTGACATTTCACAGGCTGCTGCTACTTTGGCAATAGTCTTATGCTGGCCTTAATGCCCGTTTTCTGTCTTGGATTGCCTACCCGCGACTAATATATTTCTTGTGAACTAAAAGTCATAATAACATAGCCTGTAGAAAAAAATCAACTAAAAAGTCGCCCGCTTATGGGCTAGGCTTTAAACCCAGTTTTTCGGTAAATTTTCAACTAAGCTATAGATTTCTCCAAAGGTTTACTCTACTGAAAAAGCCTGTTCACCCATGCCACTTAAAAGCGAGGCTTTTCACCCAATTTTAGTTAAATTAAAGTAACCCAGTATTCATTCCTGGTTTACCAGTAACCAACTCTACCTTGACAATTTTGCCATCCATTTTCATAATTCTTTGCTGTTCGGTGAACCAGCTATCATAAGGCACAAGCTTGGTAAAGTAGGTATTTTGTAGTTCCCGTTGAGTGCGAATCCTAGTTTTACTAGGAACGCAAGCTGTAATCTTAAACATTCTCATGGTA
The DNA here is from genome assembly GCA_023356605.1 of Trichodesmium sp. MAG_R02. Classification (GTDB taxonomy): domain Bacteria; phylum Cyanobacteriota; class Cyanobacteriia; order Cyanobacteriales; family Microcoleaceae; genus Trichodesmium. The sequence goes on from JAKQYE010000013.1 coordinate 4,943, forward strand.
AAAATTTTTCCTAATATTTAGTCCAGATTTTCTTATATCCTTAAACTGATTTTCTTTGTTAAAGATGTGCTTAGAAGCTTTTAATATATATATTAGCTTACTATCACCAAACGCCATAACTCTAGTTTTAAACCAACTAACACTAACAAGTTATCTAAAATCTCAAAAAATCTAAAAATCTCCAAGGTAGGGAGCCATAGAATCAATGCTAGTGTACTAAAACTTATAAGTTCATTCAATAAGCCTTTGGTAATCTAACACTCAATCTAGGTTTCCCTAGCCGAGAAATACAACATCAAATTAGAACAAAAAAGAAAATCGACTCTTTTTTCTATTTTGATTACTGATTGCCAAATTAGCTTAAACCTGAGCTGATGTAGTCAAAGTAAACACCCATTTCCTTACCAGCATCAGGACCAACTAAACTAGCAGTAACTTCCTTCATAGCTTGGATAGCTTGTATAGTAGCACCGATGGGTACACCCAGAGAATTATAGGTTTCTTTCAGACCATTTAATACGCGCTCATCTAAAATGGAAGGGTCTCCTGCTAGCATAGCGTAAGTAGCATAACGTAGATAATAATCCAAGTCGCGGATGCAAGCAGCATAACGACGGGTGGTGTACATATTACCACCAGGACGAGTAACATCAGAGTAGAGTAGAGATTGAGCTACAGCGTCCTTAACTATACCTGCAGCATTAGCGCTAATAGTAGTTGCAGCTCGAACCCTTAATTCCCCTGTTTGAAAGTAGGCCTCTAGTTTCTTTACAGCCAAATCATCAAGGAATTTACCTTGAACGTCAGAAGAATTGATAACAGCGGTAATTGCGTCTTGCATTGTTGATTGATTTCCTTAAAATTTCTGAATCTTGAAAATTATTAGATAAGTAAAGGCCATAAATCTAGATGTTTAATCATAGACTTAAACTTAATATTTCAGGAAATTTTAAATTATTCAAATTTTCCCATATCATCAAATTTTATCTAACATCTACAAAGGTATTTAGCCTTAACTCATAGCACCGATAACATAGTCGAAGTAAGTGGCCACTTCGGCAGCCTCTTCATAACTTAAAAGTGAAGTAGCCACAGTCTTCATGCAACGAATACCTTCAGCCACAGCTTCAATAGGAGTTCCTAAAGACCTGTATAGCTCACGAACACCTACAAGTCCAATCTCCTCAATAGGAGTAACATCACCAGCGACAATACCGTAAGAAATTAAACGTAAATAATAATCTAGATCTCGTAAACAAGTCGCAGTCATCTCTTCACCATAGGCATTACCACCGGGAGAAACAACATCAGGGCGCTTTTGGAATAGTTGGTTACCAGCATCCTTAATGATCTTCACGCGAGATGCACTCAGAACTTGAGCGATATTAAGACGGGTTGTTCCAGAGACAACAAAAGATTTAATTCTATCTAATTCACCGGGACTCAGATAACGAGCCTCAGCATCTGCATTAACAATTGATTTAGTAACAATACTCATGCTTGATTCCCACAGAGTTAAGGTATAAGGTTGCTTGACATATTCCCAAGGTTGTCTATCAGACGACAACATGGGACTCTTCAACTCAATATGTTTGAGTCTTTGTTTGTACAGAGGTAATGTCCTCCCCCCTGCCTTTTTATAAACATTATAGCTTCCATTCCCAGGCTCCCCTACAGGGGAACATAGAACTTCTTGCCTAGCTCTTAAAAATGAGTTAGCTAGTAAGAAGGACAAATACCTTCTGACATAACTACCTTCAGCAAGTATTTTGAGGCATTTTGTTCACTTTCTCATTATTTCCTTAATAGTTTGTAATATTTCGACAGAAATTTCTAGTTTTTCCGGCCAAAAATCTTCCCAAACCCATCCAAATGGCAAATAATTAAAGACTATTGGTAAGATATGCCCTTTTTATTTAATTTGCGATCGCAGACTAAGAGGCCATAGACCTAGGGGCCATTCAAAACTTGAAAGTCAAAAGTAACATATTAACCCTATCTGAATAGGGAAAAATTGAGGAGGCTTTAAAGCAGGAAAAACTTATGGTGAAGTCACAGGAGTTAGAGCTATTTTTTAAGAAGCTATAGGATTTACAAATGATTTAGGATTCCTATATCCGACAAAAAAAATTATACCAATTCCCATATATTAATACTATACCTAAGTAGTACTTTAGTTGTTAAGTAATTAACTGATGTATAATAAGCCCCTTGCTCTGTTTAACTAGTTTAATGTTAATTACTGCTTCATGAAACCTATACAAACCTAGACAGGCTTGCTGTTCAATTCCTGCTTCAACCAAGGGAGACGGCACCTTCAAGTCCACAGGCGTTCACCGATAAGCTATCGGCATTTTTTGTCCAATTTTCGAGATTGATTGACGCATTCAAGTCTTATGTCATACGGATCTTATACAGAGATTGCACACAACGTCCCTACCTACTCCCCTAATACTTACAAGGATACGTTCTTGATTTTTGATGTCAAAGTTTATCAAAAACCTTAAGAATATTAAGGCCTTGAAAAATTTTGATCTATTTATATAAAAAAAAATACTCTTTGTAGTTATATCTTAATATATATAAAAATGATTACTTATCCCAATGCTTAAAAACTTAGCCCTGTAAGCTCCCCTACTGCCCTGCTGAAGACAGATTAGATGTCCTATCCCTTTTAAGAGGATCAAGAAATATTTGCCATAGGTTTTCTGGCCTCTAAGTTCGGATCGATTCTATATAAACATCTTTCCCAAAATAAGATTTGACAAAAGAGAGAAGTTATGGTTCCAGACTTTTTATGGAAATTTCCAGTAAATGTATTTAAGGTAGGTTTTTTCTGCCAGGCATGATTTTGCGATCGCTCTTCCCCCCTACTGGGAAGTCCCCATATTCCGAAACAAATGGTTCTAGAAGTGGCTAATCAGGGGTAAAACTTCAGATGGAAGTACTGATAATTGATAAGATTATGACTAAGTTCAAGTCAAAAATTATACATTAAAAAGTCAGAAGTAATCAAAAAAACCAGGTCTCTTACCCCCCAAACTTCAATTTATTGATCAAAAAAAAACGCGAGGTCAAATTAAGCACTCGCGTTTATCACTCTTCACAATAGGTTAAAACCCCCATTATCAGACTTTGTCGTACCTGATAACTGATATAGGTATCTAATAAGAGCCAATAAATAGAAAATTTGCCCCAAAATATTTATATAATTGCTGCTGCTACCTTTCCATCTACAGTTGTAGCAGTCAAGCGCTCATAAGTTGCACGCATTTTCAGACCCACTAAAACTTGAAATAGTCCACTACCATTATTAGAACCTGGATATTCTTGATGATTCATCATTGCATGGGTCATTTCACCATAGTACTTAGTAGAAGTATTACTGAGGTGTCCTTCAACGTAGATCATTTCTTCGAGGTTATCAAAGTTACCATCTACTTCTAAAACAGAAACTTCATGACCATAATATGCATCTGGGCCATAGAACATTTTAATACCAGGATAAGAACAGGTGAGTTTTCGTCCACAAGGAATCCAGTTAATAGTAGAGCCTTCATCAAACAAATAAACTGGATCAAAATCTTTGACACCTTCACGTTGAATCAAGCGTACCCGTAAAACATTATGTTCCTTATCATTAGGAATAAGTTTAGTGGGCAAAACTTGAATTACCACATTTGCATGAGCCTTTTGTGGGTCAATATAGGCTTCAAAATCAGGACGACGGGCATTAATAGATGCGAGTACATCCTCGTAGCGGTGGCCCCTTTCTGCCATATCACGCTTGATTTTCCAAGCAATTTTAACTTCGTCACTAATATCGAGATATACACTAAAGTCAATTAGCTCTCGCACACGATCATCATAGAGAGGATGAAGGCCTTCAATCACCACGATATGATTAGGGTGTATCTTTTCTGGTGGGTCAATCATGCCAGTCTCGTGGTTATAAATTGGCTTATTGATAGACTCAAGATTCTTGAGAGCCTTTATTTGCTCGTACATAAGGTCAAAATTATTGGCTCTTGGATCAAGAGCAGTAATTCCTGTTTCCTTACGTTGCTTACGGTCTAAACTGTGATAGTCGTCTAGGCAAATAACTGTAACGAAATCTTCTCCAAATACATCTGTAATTCGGCGCAAAAAAGTTGATTTTCCGCATCCAGAATCTCCAGCAACTCCAATTAAGACTACTTTATCTGGTAATTTCACAATAGGTTTCCTTTTAAAAAACAAAGTTTACTGACATATTCTATGGTTGATATCTGGGTGAGTCTAGGCTTATTAGTTAGTCCCCGACAAATTCCTCAGTATTTCTGGAGCCGTTTTAAGCCAAGTCACCTTTAACCCAGACATATCTATTTTGAAAATCAATTTCAGCCACTTTTTACGGTACATTTCCATAATGAAAGAATTAAGGCATCCTAGGGAAGTCAGCTAAATCAATAGATAAGTCCAATAAATTTGGTATACATAAAACGACTTCAGTCGAAAGGGCTGCTTTGCTACAGGGAAAAATGCTGAAACAACCTTCTATCTTTGGAGTCTTGGACAAACCTTAAAGCTATTGACTCTAAGTCTTTATTAGTGACATACTCCCACACTAAGCTGATATTATAGTGTGGGCTTCTCGTTTCCCAGTCTCACTATTAGGTTGGACTCCACGAGCGTTAAAGACGGAAAGCCCTACTGCTCTACTTTTTATATTTATTGCCGCGCTTAAATCCCGGTCTATCACTATGCCACAATGTGGGCAAGAATGAGTTCTTTTAGATAATTTTTTAGGGACTTTTTCAGTACAATTTGAGAAATCTTGGCTAGTATTGTAAGGATTTACTACTATAGTTTTTTGTCCAGCATTTTCAGCCTTGACAGCAAGAATAGATAAAAATTGTCCCCATCCAGCATCATTTATTGATTTGCTTAATTGCGTTTTTGCATATCCCTTAATATTTAAGTTTTCATAGGCAATAACTTCAGCTTTATAACATTGAAAATTTAAGTAGGCATCGAACCTACTTAATTAACCGCGGACTTTTATCTCACACCAAATCGCAGATTATGGCGTGAGGCTCAAGAGCAACTTCAGCTAACTTTTGAAAAATATAATATCAGAATGGGATATTCCCTACAAGAATCAAAAAAAATAAAACCCTCATGTCAAAATATATTCTGTAGAAATCTAGATAACAGCCTGAAGGCAAATATTTTTCGTCATTTGCTTATAAGGCCAAACAATTCCCAAAAAATTCATTGCATTACCACTAGAAAATCAGCTAAGGTCAGATCCTGATGATCAGTGAGCAAAACTTTCTCCCATAAGTAGTGCCGATTCTATCCTTCTGCCAAAACCCTCCAAAGTATAAATATTCAACTGGATATGATATAAATATTGAGATAAACAAGGGTTAGCTATCTTGTCAATAAACCATAGTTGATTCTCAATAAGCCAAATTTTATTCTGCTCGTTGACAATAGACTTTCCATCTCTAGTGCTGATATAATTTTAAAGATACTATATATCAGTGTCTTTCTTTAGATGAAGTCGGAGTCTTGAGACCTTCTTCAATTGTCAATATTTTTGAGTTCCAGGAAGTACTCGAGATAATATTACAGTAGTTTCCGAACTTATAAGTAAATATCTTGATGTTTTTATGGAGTAGGAAATAGAGAACATAAGTAGCAAGATAGGCCAATTTTGTAATAACACCACATTAGTCCAGAATCTGCTATACTTAACCTTTAATCAATAGTTAGCTTAAAGAAACCATAGTGAATTATAACTACTCTGAGAATTATATGTTAAGGCTATAGAATTATATGGATGAATTGTACCGAAAAATTGGATTTAAAGCCTCACCCTTCTAGGGCTGCTTTTTAGTTTATTTCTTTCCACAGGTTATGTCCTTGTTGCTTTTAAGTTCAAAAGTCATTCTATGAAAGCCAGATTTAAGTACCATATATATTCAACATTGGGACAAAACACAGATTAGCAAGGCGACTTAGGTTGCGTACCTGTTGTCTGGAATGATACTCTAGCTTGTTCTGGTGGAAAAGTAGAAACCTTAAAAGAAAAAACCGACTAATTCTGAACTATAAAAACAGTTTATCACTCTGGCTAAAAAGACAGAGGAAAGGGTTTGGCTATCAAAAGTCTCTGCTATACTACCAAAGCAATCTTTAAAGGATTTCAACCAGGCTTATCAAAACTTTTTTTAAATCAACTCAAGGCAACAGAAAAAGAAAACCTATAAGACCTCCTAAATTTAAGAGGAGAATGTCATTGTTATAGTCATTACAAATAAGAATGGAAAACTTTTTCTACTGAAACTTAGTTATAGCAAAAAAAACTTATCTCAATCTAAATTAAAATAACTATAACCAAAGATTCACAAAGGGTGGATTTAAAGTTGGTCAGCTAATGGCCTTCTTACCCAAAATAGGAAAGCTGAAAATTGTGTGGTCAAGAGAACTACCTACTATTCCATCATCAGTAACACCTAATCAAAGATTCAGCTAATGGATACTTCCTAAGTTTTGTAGTAAAAGTTTTGCCCGAAGTCTTGCCTAAAACTGATAATTCAGTAGGTATAGATTTAAGAATGAAAACTAAAGCGAGCTGTAGGAACGTCCCTACATGATAAAAAAAATGATGGACCAAAACCACTAAAGAAACGAATTAAGAAGTACCCAAAAGCAAGTAAGTCATTATCTAAAAAAAACTAAGGGTTCTAAAGGATATGAAAAAGCTACACTAAAAATAGCTAAATTTCATGGCAAACTGAAAGATACAAGGAATTATTTTCTGCACAAATTATCTACTGAAATGTCTGTGAAAACCAGACAATTGTTTTAGAGGTTAGACAGGTTTCTGGAATGGTTAAGGATCCGAGATTATCGAGAGGTACTTTCTGAAGAACGGCACCAGAAATTCCCGGACATTTTTAGAATTGATTTGCAGAAAAATACGGTGGCGTTCTAAAAGTAATTCGCCCTTGGGACCCACATCTCAAACTTGCTGTTGTTGTTGATTTCAAGGTGGAAAATTAGATTGATCAACTCCTGAGTGGGAATGTCGTACATTGTGGGGCTAAACATGATGGGTACGAAAATGCAATAAGAAATATATTAATCGCGGGTGGGCATGCCGAGGCAAAAAACGGACAGGTCGGCCAGCATAAGACTACTGATAAAGTAACAGCAGCTTGTGAGATGTCAACCCGCCGAGGGGCTGTGGCTCGTTACGGAAATGAATTCCCAGAAGCTAAGGAAAGGACGACAAAAATATTTCTGCATTGGCCAATAGTCAGAATTATCTTCAAAAAATGCTTAAATGTTAACAAAAGCGAAATTCTTGTTGGTGAAAAATTTGTACTCACCAAACAAAAAGAAAAGTCAACAATGGCAAATCCAATTGTACTTAGTGTAAAAAATAATATAAAATGCTATCTTATTCTCTGTTTAAAAAAGCTCGCTCAACTTTATCAGAGTGAAAAAAACTGAAAAATGATTGGTTTGACTCATCCCAATAGTATTGCTTATGGGATAGGTACTAATCATATAATGAATTGGGAAAACAAAATTTTCAGCATTAAACCTATCAAATACAAAGTTTATCAAGTTAAAAACTGCTGGCCATTATGTCATAGTATCTTAAAGAACACTTAAATACAAACGTTCATCATCTCTTGGCAATATATTTGATATGATGGAGAGGCAAACAATGAAAACTCATATAAGATTGGGCGTGAATAACACAGAATACGGTAATCGTGCTTTTGTATATGAAGTAGAGGGTTTACGTCAGAGCGAAACTACTGACAAACTAGATAACTCTATCCGTAAAAGTGGAACTGTCTATATTACAGTACCTTATGCTCGCATGAATCAAGAAATGCGACGAATTACACGGATGGGAGGCAAAATTGTCAGTATTAAAACTTTGGATAACCACTCTCCAGTTCTTAGTAAAACAACTAATATAAAAGAAAAAACTAAACCTATGACTCAAGCAAAACCTCATTTAGATAAGAAAAGTGTTCCCGTAAACACCTATCGTCCCAAGAATCCTTTCATTGGTAAATGCCTTTCAAGCACTGAATTAGTCCGCGAGGGTGGGCAAGGAACTGTTCGTCACCTAATATTTGACCTTTCTGGTAGCGATCTGCAATATCTAGAAGGTCAAAGTATTGGTATCATTCCACCAGGAAAAGATGCTAAAGGTAAACCTCACAAGTTAAGGCTTTACTCCATCGCTTCTACTCGTCATGGTGATAATCTTGATGACAAAACTGTGTCTTTGTGTGTACGCCGTTTAGAATATAATCATCCAGAAACAGGCGAGACAATATATGGTGTATGTTCCTCTTATCTATGTGACATGGAACAAGGCGCTGATGTAGCTATTACTGGGCCTGTAGGTAAAGAAATGTTGCTACCCAATGATGAAGATGCAACTATTATTATGATCGCTACAGGTACGGGAATTGCTCCTTTTCGAGCTTTCGTCTGGCGGATGTTTAAGGAAAGAGAGCAAAATCCTGATTATCAGTTCAAAGGTTTAGCTTGGCTATTCTTTGGTTGTGCCTATACTCCCAATATTCTCTATAAAGAAGAGCTTGAATATCTCCAACGTGAATTCCCTGAAAATTTCCGCATAACTTATGCTATTAGTCGGGAACAAAAGAATAAAGATGGTGGCAAAATGTATATTCAGCACAGAATTCAAGAAAATGCTGAGGAGTTGTGGAAATTAATCAAAAAGCCCAATGCTCACACCTATATCTGCGGTCTCAAGGGTATGGAAGACGGTATTGATGAAGGAATGTCTGCTGTTACTGGTCAGTTTGATGTTGATTGGAGTGAGTATCGGAAGGAATTGAAGAAGGAAAATCGCTGGCACGTTGAAACTTATTGATCTGCTAGTGCTTAGGAGTACTATTAATACTTTTTCATTCATCAAAAACCTAAAAAATGAGTGGAGGAAAGCCTGAATAATTTATCCTTTATTGGAATGAGGGCACGTGGGTTTTACTAGCTATCAGCTTTTAGTATTTCTGCACTGGAATGCTTCCCTACAGGATACTAGACATTCATCTCGGCGACAGCTAAAAACGGAAACGGCTAGCCTCCTGCGGAGGAAGTACATTAACAGCGTTTTTAGCTTGGTTTAAAATTCCTAGCAAATATTCACCGGATGGTTTCAGAAGGGTTAAAATTCCCTTCTCGCAGGTGAAAAAAAATGATCTTTAAGACTTGTTATAGTTTTAGTAATGTCCATGAAAAACTAGCTGAAAAAAAGTTTTAATCTCCTCAGTTTGGTTATACCCCGCATTGGGATTGGAACATTTCTCATGAAATTATATTGGGAGCTTGACTGACAACAGTCATCCCTTTGATTGGTAATGATCAGATTTGAGGTGCAAAGCTTTGAAGAGATTATAATGTTGCACAAATAACTATTGTTTGTAATATGAGCAACAAGTTCTGCTATCATTAGACAGGTTAAGTTACTAGGATAGTGGGATAGGAGATAAAAATTTCCTGGATATTATCTAGTATTTAGGCTAGTGCTAGATCTCTCAAGTTCTAATTAATAAAGAATCGTAATTTAGGAGAAAAGATGTGAAATTCGGCAATCTTGCTAAAATTGTTGCTGGTGTTGCTGGCGCTGCTGCTACAGGTTATGGTGTCAAAAAAGCCGTAGATTATTTCCAGAATCGTGGTCAAGAAGAACCTGACCCTGAGACAACTGAAGACGCAGAAGTAGAACTAGAGCAAGATGATATTGCTTTTGCTACTATGGAAACTGAGTCAGTACAGCCTTTCCTCGACGCCAGTTTTGGTGCTGAAGGTCGTTATGTTCCGATTCGTCCACCCAAAGTGTTTGAATATCAAGAGCAAAACTATATGGTAATTTGGGCTTACGATAATGAGAAAGAAAAAAATCAATTGTTGGCTTTCAAATATACTGAGGATGGTCGAAAAATGCTTGCTAGTGTAGGATATACTGCCGATGCTACTGACTATAATGTTAATTTGGATGGGACCAATTTAGCTGTGGAAATTAGTGGTAGTGGGGAACAAATTACATCAGGACAAGGTGAAACTGATGGTACAGAGGAAGTTGATTTAGTTCCCATTGGGTAACTTCATTGTCAAAAATCTTCGTAAGTGGCAAACTAGTCCGTTTCAACATTTACCATCTATTTTTTGAAGGTTAATGGTATCCCTAGATAATCAGGACTTACATAGAACCATCGTATTTAGTAGGGATGTTTTTCTCTGGAGTGCTACGTAAACATGTTGCGGAGCAAAACAGCCGTTCAAATCTAAAAATGGTGTATAATTCCATATTTTGTGTAAGTCCTGATTATTATACTTATATCTGACATTCCGCACTTCTTAACATTAAATTGATAAGTTTTATTAATCTATCGCCCCGAATGCTATCCCTGAAATCCTTATAGCTATAGACATTAATTTTCACTATTATAAAAATTGTAACTAATTTTTTATGAAAAAATTAGTTATTGATAAACTTTATGGATATTGAGTTCTATAACGAAGATTTTTCATATATAGTCATTTCAAATAAGAATGGAAAACTTTTTCTGCACCAAACGCGAGTTATAGCAAGAAATACTTGTCTCAATCTAAATCAAAATGACTATAAGTCTCTTTGAAAATTTAAATATACATAAAGATATATGAAGATATGCAGAACTCGTTTATGTAGTAACTACTCTACAAAACTGATACAAATCATCACATAACGTGAAAAATTGATGTTTACTTCCTGGTTATACTGAGGCTGTCGGCAGTTACTCATCCACAGACATTCACTCTCGAGCCGACCGCTTACGCTTAAATTTATACTGGCGTTTAAGTCTCAATAAGATTGACAAACCACAGTCAGGACAATCTTAATTTCTTTTAAGGGATGTTATAGTTATTTCAAATAAGAATGGAAAACTTTTTCTGCTGAAACTCAGTTATAGCAATAAATACTTGTCTCAAGCTAAATTAAAATAAATATATATCATGTCCGGATAATCAGTAATCAAAAAGTTCTTGTTTGTAGTAGGGCAAGAGCATTATCTACGATTGTAGATCTTGCCTTACTACGGACTTTAATTATAACTATTCAACCAGACGTGTATTATTCCTGATTTTGACAGGACTTACGCACCAAGCGCTATATGTAGCATATTTTTGATAAATATTTCAGATATGTGCACTTCAATTAGTGCCTTTGCATAAGTCCTATTTGATTTAGATAAAGTAAGAATTAAAACAATCTATAAGGGTAGTAAACTGATTTACATCTGGCTGTGAAATAGTATTTCTATTGAGCCAAAATGCTTCTATACCTGCATTGATTGCACCCTCATAATCAGCAATCAAACTATCTCCAATATGCACAGCTCTTTCAATAGTAAAATTACATTTTTGTAAAGCAGTAGTAAAAATTTTCCGATCTGGTTTAGCTGCTCCTACTTCTGTAGAAATGGTAATATCAGAAAAAAAATCCGCCAACCTCAAGGCTGTTAAAACTTGGTAAAGTCGGGAATCAAAATTAGACAAAACTGCTAACTTAATTCCACTTTCACGCCACTTAGTTAAGGCTGGTTTGACGTCAGGATAGACCAACCAAGGAGCATCAGTAGCAAAATAATCATATAGTTCCCCAAAAAAGCCTCTAAAATCAGAAAACTGCTCCAATACTCCTAATTTTTTATAAGTTTCAGCAGCGACTCGACACCACCATTCAAACTCTAAGTCTAGTATTTTTGCAGATTCTGTTCCTGGAAATGCCATCGGTGGCGCTGCTTTAAAACTATCAAAGAAAGATTGATTCACAGCAATAGGAGAAACATCTACTCCCCACTCACTAGCGAATTTTTGGTAAACCTCGCCTACAGTATCTCGTACACCAAACAATGTACCGACAGCATCAAACAAAATAATTTTAGCCATATTTTCAGAAGTAAGAAGCTAGAGGAAAAAAGAATGAATCATTATAATACTTTACAAACTTGATAGTAAATCTTGAATAGGATTAATCATCCAGTTGAAAGCAACTTTAATCTGATGCTCTAAGGTTGGCAACCGATACAGATAAACTAAACGTCTTACCAAATTTGCTATTTGGCCATCTAGCTTGATGTCTAAGCTGGTAAGAGTGGCATTATCAAGTCCCAATGCCATCATTTCACCTAATGCTTGATAACGGAATGGCAATAGAGGTCGTCCAGTCAAAGATGCCCAGATATTCCAGGCCGCATAATCTGATTGTTGTATTGCTACTTGGGCAGTGGTGGGAACTTTTTGCCCATCTGCATCTTGGCAGTCTGCTAAATCTCCAATAGCAAATATTTTTTCATTGTCTTGCACTTGTAGAGTTGCATTAGTAATAATTTGTTGGCGCTGATTTTTTGTTAATGGTAATGACTTCACTATGGGAGCAACTTTTGTACCAACTGTCCATAAAACGATATCTACGGGAATAGTGTCAACTTCCTCTTTATATTTTAAGGAAATTTGAGTAGCCTCTATTGATTCTACCTCAGTTTCTAAATCAATCCAAATATTTTTTTCTGACAATGCTTTAGAAGCACTTTCCCGGTTAAATTCTGGAGATGTTCCTAAAATCATTTCATTGCGTTCGACTAATCTAATTCTACCCCTTTCTGGTAAACGGTCTGCTAATTTACAGGCTAGTTCTACCCCACTATAACCACCACCGATAACAGCAATCCGAATTTTATCACGCTCAGATGCTTCTAAAACTCGTAATTTTTCTTTAAGACGGTAAGCATCATTAACTGTCCGGAATGGGATAGCGTATTCGGCAGCACCAGGTACTATTTCTATAGGTGTTTCCCCTCCCATTGCCAAAATGAGGCGATGGTAACTGAATGCTTGACCATTTTCTAGTTGCACTTGTTGTTGGTTGAGGTCTATTCTGGAAACAACACCTTGACAAAAGCGAATATCAGTGTTTGCTAATAACTCTTCAAATGGTGGGGCAATTTCCCAGGTTTGCAGTTCCCCGGTAACTAGTTCATACAATAGTGGGGCAAACAGAAAGCGATCGTGTTGGTCTATCAAGATTATTTCAGGTTTTTTTGATGATTCCCAGGGAAACTGGATTAGGCGAAGGGCGGTATAAAGCCCACCAAAACCACCACCGAGAATACAAATGCGCTGAGTTTTTTCAGTCATAGTTAGAGTAGGAAGTTAATTCTAAGTTATTTCTCTATAGGAATAGGATAGCAAGGAAGTTTAAAGTTTAAAGTTTAAAGTCAAAAGTCAGGTTTTATCGGCTCATAATTTTGACGGAACAGTAATTTCAGGAAATTATTCTACCGAAAATTTTGGTTTAAAGTTTCCCCAATAATCTCCCCATAAAAGGTAAATGTCTTATTCTCTCAACCCCTATCTCTTATCAACTCTTGCACCTGCTTGATTTCTGAACTTTTTTTACTCTCAAATGTTTTTGAAATCCTATATTAGTTTTGTCTCTAGACTAAACCCTGATACTATTACTAACATATTTTGTCCGTTTTTTTTTAATTGGTCAAGGTATTTTTTCAACTTTTCCCATCAACTGCAATCCTATCCTCTTGATGCTCTGAATAATTAGCTGATATTATTTCATCAAAAATTAATTGTATCTCTGATTCAAAATCTCCCATCATAACTCTCCTAATCGTACTATATGAAGGTAATTTTTTCGAGGGTATATTTAATATATTTATTAGTTGCTCCTGATTTTTATTACTAAACATTTCTATTTGTTTATAACTACAATTTTCGGTTAAAATACTTAAGAATATTATGCTTAGTACTACCCAAGTTTTATGTCTTTTACCCTGATTTTGCCGGAAGTCTTTGACTTTTTTCAACCTCTCAAGTATGGTATTAATTATAATGCATTTAAAGTAAAAGTTAAGTCCTCTTTTTTGATTTTATAGTCGTTTCACACTCTTAATTGAGACAAGTGTCTCTTGCTATGAAAGTATTTCAGGCAAAAAAATGTTCCATTCTTATTTAAGATTACTATATCAAAAAAAAGAGTGCTTTTATTTTTTTTGCGATCGCTCGATCTGGAAAAAGCTCTCCCATAAGCAGGGAACTTTTTAGTTAATTTTTTTTCAATAAATCGGAAACATTTAAGTCTTCTAATTTTTTGGTTAAATTAGTTGATAGCTTATGTCACAAATAAGTTCTAATATTTTTGACTTTTGCATAAAGTTTAGGAATTTTTAGCCTCCATTTTTCACGACGTTTACCGTCTTTCTCAGTCTTGGCAAACTTTCTTTGAAATTTAGCTAATTTTTTTAGGTTTTGTCTTAAGGGTTTTGGAGCTTCAGATTTTTCACCATGTACGGACTATCTTGAATTATAGTAACTGAACTAGGTTTACTAGCCAATGGTCTTGACCAAACGATCTTAATTTTTCCTACTTTTGGGAGATCAATTTTGTTTTAGTCAACCTTATAATTAATTCCAACAAATCTGGCACTTTCTTTTCATTTTCTACTTTTCAATTTAGGAGGTTTAACTTTAATGCCTTTGGGTTTTCCATTACAACTCAGGACTTACGCAGTACCGCTATAAATAGTGTACTTTTGATAATTATCTTAGATATTTACACTACAGTTAGTGCCTTTCCGTAAGTCCTGACAACTATTAAAAAAGTTTTTGTAAGATTGTTCTAAATCTCTTAAAGATTGTTGCCATAGAGTAGGATCTACTTATTTTAGACATACTAATTCTTGGTTGGCTTGTGTTATAAATTGTTTAGTTAAATCAGTATATTACGGTTTCTTTTGTTCAGAAAAATACAATTTATCACAATATGCTAATGATTGATTCCAAAGTACAGCATATTTCGGCAAAATGATCTACATAGTCAATGGTAAAAATTATGCAGTGAGGGCATTTTACCAGGGTGGGTGTACCTTATAACAAGATCAAGTACTGTATCGACAGCAGCCAAATAGTAGGCTGAATTTAGCCATTTTGAGATGGTTAGGATATATCATATATTTATATCTTGCTTGATTTATGACTAATACTAGAAAAGGTTTATATTATCATGATAGTATATTAGTAGACTAAGATTCATCCCGACACCAAATTAAAATTATAGTGCGGGTCTTCTGATAACAATTTTATCAAACAGATTGAATTCCCTGTTAATATTAATCAGCAAATTTTCTTAATCTTAATCTTCATCTTCATCCGGCGGTCTAGTAATAATATCAAACAAAATTTTTGCTAAATCATTTTTCTCATCAATTTCTTGAACTTCTTCACTGATGACTTTAGCTTTTGCCAAGTTTCCCATCTTTGCTATAATTAATCCAGAAGCAGCATAAGCCGTAATTAATAAATTAATTTGTTGCTCATTTTTTCGCCTAGCTAATATACTTTTTACCTCCTGCCAATCTGAAGGTAAATTTTCTCGTTTTTTGACTTCAGCAATTACTTTGTGTGCCAATTGAAGAGACATTTTCATGTTATTTTTATAGAAAAAATAACGATAAGCACCTATCAAAATATCTAGATTTCCATCGGTCTTAGTCAAAGCTTGATTAATATAATTTTCTGATGTTTCCGTATCCTCCCAATTTTCTACAGCTAACATCAATAAATTTTTGATATCTTCAGGCACATCGTACCAGGAAAACTTATTTTCTTTAAGTTGCATTTGTTTCATGTAAATAATATTGACAATAATTATATCAATTAATCACCTGGGGCTAGTCCGAAACAAAAATAGATATAAAAGAACCTTAACCACCCCTACTTTAAATCCACCCTTTGTAAATCTAGCTGTTGGCAACGACATTCTCCTCTTAAATTTAGGAGGTCTTATAGGTTCACCTTTTTTTGTTGCTTTGAGTTTATCTAAAAAAGTTTTGATAACTCTCCTAAACATCGTTTAAAGATTGCTGTAGTGGTAAGCGCAAAAAAACTTCTGAAAGCCAAGCCATTTTCTCAGTCTTTTTAGCCAGAGTAATAAACTGTTTTTGTAGTTCAGAATTAGTCGGTTTTTTCTTTCCTGGTTTGTACTTTTTATGACAGCAAGCTAGACTATCATCCCAGACAATGCGGGCATAACCTGCGGATCCTTACTAATCGATGTTTTCACCCCAATTTCGGATATATACGTTTTTTATACATTTTGAAGAAAATTATAACATAACCTGTGAAAAAAATCAACTAAAAATCAGTTCACAAGAAATATATAGTAACTTTAATTTAGATTGAGACAAGTATTTCTTGCTATAAATAAGTTTCAGCAGAAAAAATTTTCCAATATAATTTGAAATGACTATATTAGTCGCGGGTAGGCAATCCGAGACAGAAAACGGACAGGTCGGCCAGCATAAGACTACTGTCAAAGTAGCAGCAGCCTGTGAGATGTCAACCCGTCGAGGGGCTACGGCTCGGTAGGAACCTCCGTGCCTTTAGGCCAGGGAGGATGTCAATTTTAAGATGTCACAAATAGTTGTCAACTTTAAATGTTAAATCCCACATTCCCCAGCTCTTGATATATCTTTATGTATATTTATATTCTCAATAAGTAAATATTGACGAGTTACAACAAAATTAAAATCTATGTTTTTCAACTAATATAATCATGTCATTATTATCTAATAATTAAAGATTTTTAGATAATAAATTTAACATTTTGTAACCTTCTTTGAATATATATTAAACGTAATATCAATCCGAAAAAACTCATTTAAGTAATTGACAATTTCATTTCGGTTTGTGAGAAATTGAGGAGTAGGAAAGTTGCATGGAACATCTCTATGAAGTTTTGATTGTGACGTGAGGTTATCTATCTCAAAAGTACTTTAAATTGCTATATGAAAAGGCAGGCAAAATTTCTACCTGCAAAAGTCAAGCGATCGCGAAGTAATCGTGAGTTAATAGAATCAGAATTTTTTCTCAAACAGTCTCAAGCTAAGATATCTCAATTATCTAAAAGTTTGAGACGTAAACAAAAACCATAAAAGTGGAAGACTAGAGCATTTAAGGGATGGAAAAAGCAGCAAGCCAAAATGTAGCTCCCATAGACAAGATTGGATGGTAGTACATTATAATAGTCGTGTATTGTTATTATTTTCCTCAAGAACAACAGTAGTGGAAAACTTTCATTATTATGATATTGTATCGTCATTTTTTGGAGGGATAGGAATAGAAAAAAAGGCGTATAACTGAAGAGTAAGTATATCAAGACTTACATAAAGACAATAATTGTAGTAGTATAAATATCTGAAATAATCATCAAAAAATTCATCATATATAATGGTACTGGGCAGGTTCTGTATATAATTTACTTTTAATTGAAAATTGATAAAATTATTCCTGAATAAAAATGACCAATACTCCTGAAAGACCTCAACCTTGGGTTTGTAAAGGGACCTGTAGCTCTCCCCACGAAGAAATAGAAAATTGGGGAGATAAATGTAGTTACCCTGGTTGTTCAAACGTTCGCAATGGTAATGGACCTTCTGGTCCTCCTGTCAATAGGAAAAAAATACTAATTGGTGGAGGAGCAGTTATTGTATTTGCACTAGGAGCAGTATTGCTAATTAAATCTGTTACCGGGGATAATCCTGCAAGTAATCAAGCAAGTAATCAACCAAGTAATCCTCCAAGTAATCAAGCAAGTAATCAACCAAGTAATCCTCCAAGTAATCCTCCAAGCAATCCTCTAAGTAATCAACCAAGTAATCCTCCAAGTAATCCTCCAAGTAATCAACCTCCCTCAGATCTAAGTAGTGGGGAAGAGGTTTTCCTAGGAAGAGGTACTTCTAACACAGATCGAGATCGTGGTGTGGAAGCCTTTAGGGCAGGAAATTATGGAGATGCTATTAAATTTTTTAACAAAGCAATCTATAATGACAGAAAAGATCCAGAAGTGCAAATTTTCCTAAACAATGCTAAAGCTCGCCTGAATGGTAATCCTATTCTACTTGCTACTGTAGTGCCGATAGACAATAGAGAAGGTGCTGCCAGAGAAATGTTACGAGGAGTGGCAGATGCACAAACTCAATTCAATGATGTTGGAGGAGTAGGGAACAGGTTAGTAGAAATAGTTATTGCTAACGATAGCAACGATGAACAACAAGCTACTACCATCGCTCAAAAGCTCGCAAGTAATCAAAATATTTTAGGAGTAGTTGGACACAACTCAAGTGGTCCAACTAAGAGCGCCTTGCCTGAATATGAGAAAGCTGATTTAGCGTTAATTTCGCCCACAAGCACCAGTACATCAATATCTAGTCCTGTTTTTTTTTAGAACTACTCCCTCAGATACAAGTGCTGGGAAAAAATTGGCAGATTATACTTATAACAACAAATGGAATAATCGGTTTATCGATAATATAGCTATTTTCTACAATCCTAGTAGTCCATATAGTAAAAGCCTTGAGAAAGCTTTTTCTACCCACTTTAAGCAATTGGGAGGAAAAGTTTTTGCTTCTATTGATATCAGCAGTCCTAACTTCAATCCTCAAAGACAAATAAGTGAGATTAGGGGTAAAGTAGAAGCGATCGCCTTATTCCCTAATACTAATCTTATATCTGTAGCGATGGGCATTATAAAAGCTAATACGGAAGTTACTGGCAAGAAATTCCTAATGGTAGGTGGAGATGCTCTATACACTGGAGAGACAATTTTTAATGGAGGTGTAGCTGCCAACAATTTAGTTCTTGCTGTACCTTGGTTTTCTGGTGGCCAAGATTATGCTATACAAGCACAAAAGCGCTGGCAAGGCACAGTAAATTGGCGTACAGCTACTAGTTTTGATGCTACATTAGCTTTAGTTAATGCACTATCAACAAATCCTACCCGCCAATCAGTTATACAAAACTTAAAATCTACCAATCTCCCATCTAGCCAAACTTCTGGTAATCCAATTAAGTTTACTATACAAGGAGAAGTAAAGTTAGAACCTATAATTGTTCGTATAGCAAAAGGAGTTGCCAAACGCCCTGGTGGTTCAGACTATGGCTTTGAGTTAATTAGCAAGTAGGTTTATCAGTTGAAATTATTATTCTATTTTAAACTATGGATTCGAATACACTCCAACGACCTTGGCATTATGCCTTATTTCAGATACCAGCCTTACTTACTGCAATATTTTTTGTCCTTGCTGTGCTAACTTCTAATTTAGGCTGGTTTCCTCCCAACGTATCTGTACAGATGATGCTCGACCTCAGTGGCAGTACCTATCAAAACGGTAATTTTCAAGGTGCAGGCACTATTATGGCTGCAGAAATAGAAGCAGTTAAAGATTATGCTCGACAAAATGCTAATTCAGGCAAAGCGAACCTACTATCATTATCAGGTTTTGCTGATCAAGTAATCCCAATTACAAAAAAATTTTCTAGTAATCCTACAGAAATTGAACAAGCAATAGATCAAGTTGTGCAACCAAGTATTGAACAGCAAATAGGTGGGGGTACTAATCTGGATTTAGCAGTAGAAAATGGACTAAAATCTTTAAATACTCAGAAACAACAATTTAAGGAAATGTTGGTTTTTACAGATGGCGAAATTAATTTAAAACCCTGGTTGGCGGCTCGTGTTAAACTAAGTGGTGTACGCTTAAACTTTTTAGTTGTTGATAAACCAGTATCTAATAGTTTAGCTCAAGTAGCAGGATTGACAGGTGGAGTAGCTTTACCAGCATTCGTGAAAACCAACATAGAAGTTTGATGAGCGATCGCTACGGCTTAGATGTCAAAAATCAACTGAATATTTTTGTGATCTGTTCTATTGCAGGTGGTACAGGTAGTGGGATGTTGATTGATTTGGGTTATTGCCTAAAAAGTTGGTTTGCGGGAGAACCATTAAAAACCACCGCAGTGATTTCTACCCCTGATGCTTTTGGAAATGTTGATGTTAACAATCTAGTTAATCGTAATGGCTATGCAGCTCTTATGGAGCTTAACTATTATTGTGACCAAGATACCAATTTTAGTGTTCGTTACCAACAAAATGAAGGATCGCGAGTTGAATCAAAAGCTCCTCCCTATGATTTTATATATTTGGTGGGCACAACTAATGAGTATGGAGTAAATATCAAGCTCAATGATGTACGGGAGATGATGGCTCAACAGATATTCTTAGATTTAGTTTCAGATTTTTCTCCATATAAACGCTCTATCCGTGATAATATTAGTCGTCAAGCTACGGGGCAAAACGATAAGCCACCACGAGGCAGGAGTTATCCACGGAATTGTATGAGTTTTGGGTTAGCAACTATTGAAGTTCCAATTTATCATATTCGTAGTTGTTTAGCTTCTTACTTAGCAACAGATTTGTGTCAATGGTGGCAAAATGATCAAGTACCATTGCCAGTGGAACCACAGACCATGGTTGATGCAGAGTTACGAAATCTGAATTTGTCAAATAATGAACTTCGAAAAACAATTTTGCGGGCTCAAGATAAACCTTATCCTTATAATGCTGTGGTTGTTCAATGGGTTAGTAGTATGCGCCAAGAAATTATCAGTGAAAATCAGCTTCAATGTACTGCTCAAGGTATCAACTTTTTTTCTCGAGAAAAAGGGAAGATTCTAAATTTTGTTAAGGACTATCTTCAGCCTAAAGTTGATGAGTACAAAGCTAACCATTTCCGGGATGAAAGCCCTGATACTAGAAACCATGGGGATTATTTATTGGTGATGTATGACCACCGCAATGAATTAATTCAAACTGCTACAGATAGATGACAAGAACAGATTTATACAGATCTACGCGATCGCTCTTTAGGGCCTAAATTTCTGGGAGTCAAGTTAGATTTAATGGAGCGAGTATTTGAGCGTGATATTCAACAAATGGAACGGGAAGCGGAAAAAACTTGGTCAAAGGTAGAAACAGGGGCATGGAAGCAATATGATGAAGCTTTATCCCGCTTGGATGAATTAAGTCGTCGCTGGGGATTAACTAAACAATCTCAAATGAATCAAGAATGTAATGCAACTTTAGAAAATTTAGAAAAGGCATTAAATACAATTTTAGAGCGCAAATCAAGGGTAATAGCAGTCGAAGTTTTGCGCCACCTGAAGGAATTTATTGAGCAATTAAAGAGTCAGTTAAATAAATGGCAGATGCGTGTTGCTAGATCACGGGCAAATTTTCAAGAGCGTGCTAATAAGGAAGCTAATCAAGCAGATGCTTTGAATATAGTTGGGATAAAAATGTTTAGCAGGGAAGATTTGAATCAACTCTATGATAATTTTCTAGCTAATATTGTCAATAGCAACGAAGGAAATATTATCAATGCTGAGGCCAAAGGAAAAGAACAACTGTGTGAACAATTAACATCCCAAATTCTCTCAAAAAGTAGTCCTTTATGGGAAGGATCCCGCCAAGCCAGACAAGAATTTCGATTGTTGGATCTTGAGAAAATTAGTGAGATTCAATATCCAGATTTTGAGAAAGAAGTTTATGAAGTGGCCTACAATTCAATTCTGGATGCACCTAAAAATACGAAGCTATATACAGATATGGATGTGTGTCAACAATTTTTGCGAGAGTTTCCTCAAACTGTCAACCAAAGAAGTCAAATCGAACAATTATTTGATCAGTCTAAACCTTTAATTCAACTTGATAAAAATATTCCCCAAAATTCAGGTTTTAATTATATTCCTTTTGCTAAGGCAGGATTATTAGGAGGAGATAATCCTACGGAAGATTCTGCTATTAAGCTATCAGCAATTTTAAAACAATATTTTACTGGAGAAAACGCGGTCGCTCCCCTAACAACAAGAGAACGACACAAAATTTTATCAGTTCATGAAATCGGTGGTTTTTCTTTACGTTGTTTGTTAGGTATTAAAAAGATGCGACAAGCATACCAGAAATGGCGAGGTGAACGAGTAATAGCAGAAAGGAAAAAGTTGAGGGGACAACAGGCAGATATACCTTCTTCAGTTCATATCCAAAAGGATTTAGTATTCTGGGATTTTATTCCTCCTGATCCTACAGTAGAAGGATTAGTTGTGATAATGCGTGCATTGGAAATGTTAAGGGAAGAAGAGAATCAAAATACTAAACAGTTTGCTATTTGCTATTCAGCAGAAGTTAGAGGAGAAAAGGAAAAGATTACTTTAGCTGCCAATTGGGAAGATACAGTGCAGGTCTTACAACTACCTGACTGTCGTAACGATAAAAAAGCACTAGAAGGCCAACTAGAAGAATTATTGGATCAAGCACAAACACCGGAAGCAAAACAAAAAATCCGAAAGAAGTTAGATTCATACTTGGAGCAACGACTGCAAGATTTCCGCAAGCAAGGTGGGGATGATAATCCCCGGTATTTAAGGGAAAAAGATATTATTCGTGATTTTATTAACAAGAATAAGTTAGGAGAATTTCTGGAAAAAAATGAAATACAAGTTGCTCCGACACCAGTATCAGAGTTTACACCTAAGTTTTGTCATCGTTGTGGAGCAAAGTTGTCTCCAGGAACTCGTTTTTGTACAAGTTGTGGTGCTCAGATTAGGTAGTCAAATGTTTGTTACACTCTCTTAGGTAGGAGACCTAACTCTAATACAAATTTTATCAACTTAGGTTACACTACTGACTATTAACAGTAAATGTCAAATAGTTTCCTAGTGTGGGATAGCTAATTAGATAATTCTACTTCCAAGGAGCGATATAGCTGTCGCACTTACTCCGCCAATGTCAACCCCGATCTTTGTTAAGATTATTATATATAGTTATTTGATTTAAGAATGAAACACTTTTTCGCATAAATTTTTTTCATAGCAAAAAAACTTGTCTCAATCTCAAGTTAAACGACCATATAGCAACCTACCCTGGTATGTTTGCATAATACAAGCTACTACTAATGTAATATATAAGAAAGTATCGTTAATAGTAGCAGAAATTAGTACTATATTTAAAGATAATAGTAATATGTAAAAAGGTTTAATAGCCTAGAAACCAGATATTCCTTGAATTAGCGTTCCCGGAATGCCCATTGGTAGTCCTGGGATGGAAATGGGCGATCGCAAACAATCTTTTGATATATTTACCTTTGAAAAAGATGGTCAGACTAGAGTTTTTAATTCCTATAAATTCTAGAATAGGAAGTAGGGAATAGGGAATAGGGAGAAGTCATTGATAATTTTTCGATAGTAATTGATTTTATTTTTTATTTTTGGAGAGGTCTAATAGAATAAATTATATCAATATTTGATCCAGCTATAATGTAGGGAATTTCTAGTCAAGTTCCTTACTTTATGACTAATTTAACTCTATATAGCAGTCCGCCCATAGGTTGCGACACTTCAATAAGTAAATAAAACTTTTAAAACTCTTATCTATCCTCTATTCCCTGTTCCATGTTCCCTAAAAAGCAGCGAAATTTTTGCCACGAATAAAATAGGATTGCTATAGATTCAAGTCTAATTTTTGCTTTGATTAACCTGTTGTAAAACATAATTGTAAACAGGTTTAATTCCTCGAAAATATTCGGCTTCATCAGCATTATTTGACACAAAAAATAAAGTCAAACATTTTGTTACTTTTCCCTCAGATTTTAAATTATCATTACCCACAAAAACTTTCACTGGATGATCAGAAAATTTCTCGTTTGTCAATTCAGCTATTTGATTAAAACTATTAAATAAGTGTTGATATTCTTCCTGATCGCGGGGCATAACTGCTACATATCTCTGTCTCATCCCTACATCTTCTGTAGAGAAATGACCTTGACAACTGGAATAGGTTATACAATTGAATTTCAGAATTAGGGCAATAGTTAAATCTCTAATTCCCTCTTCAATTGACCGTTTAAAATAACGATGATATTTAGTAAAAATTGGCGAATCACAACAGGTAGCAGTTCCGTCACTATTAATATTGCCCTTAGGACTGTTTTTAAATACGTCAAATTCTGTCACCTCAACAAATCTATCTTCCCAAGAATCAACAAAGGATTTTAAATCACTAAATTCAGTCATAATTTTAAATATTTTTTTAATGTAAAAACAATAGTTAACTAGATAATTATATAGTATGTGTAGCTGAATTCAGAAGGTGCAAATTTAGAATTCAGAAGGGGGAGATAGTCAAATTCTTACTGTGACTAAACTTGATAGAAGCGATAATTTATGCCCTAGCAATGGGGACTACTATCAACAGGAGATAGCTGATTTATTCTGGCTAATTGAAAAATTAAAAAATATTCATGTTAAATATAGAAAATGAAAAATATCAAACTTTTTTTCCGTGCTTTTCAGAGTTTTTGGTCAATTGGTAAATTATATTGGTGGGATTCTCCAGAGAAATGGCGAGCAATTGGCTTACTTATATTCCTGCTTTGTTTTCTCGGTTTGGATTCAATTATAGGAGTGAATCAACTAAAACAACAAGGAGAATTAATTTCTGCTTTAGTTAAATTGGATGGAGAGAGATTTTGGCAATCTGCATTTTTCTATATTGGCGCTTCTATTTTGTTAGCAATAACTGTTGCTACTTGGCAGTATTTAGAAGATAAAATTCGTCTGTATTCTAGAGAGTGGTTGACTAAATTTTATTTAGATAAATATTTGCAAAATAATTGTTTTTATCAAGTCAATACCTTGTCTCAATAAATTGATAATCCCGATCAACGAATTGCAGAAGATATTAGGGTATTTTGTCATCGTTCTGTAAGTCTATTTAGGCAGTTTACCTTAGCAATTTTTAACTTGGTTGCATTTGGAATTCTACTTTGGGAAAAATCAATATTATTGGTTCTGATTTTAGTCATATATTCTCTCGGAGGTATGCTAATTACAATTATAGGTTTTGGTAAAGTTTTGATCCCAATTAAAAAAGAACAACTGAAACGAGAGGCAAATTTTAGATTTGGTTTAGTAAGAATTCGAGAGAATGCTGAATCAATTGCTTTTTATAATGGAGCTAATAGAGAATTTACCTATATTAAAAAGGTATTTGCTCCAGTTTTAAGTATTTATAATAAACTGATTACTTGGGAGAGAAACTTAGACATTTTTCAAAACATATATGGTTATATTACCTGGATGTTACCAACTTTAGCTATTGGTCCAAGAATTTTGGCAGGAGAACCAGGGTTAGAAGTGGGAGCATTACAAGAAGCAAATGGAGCTTTTGGCAAGGTCTTTAGATCCTTGAATATTATAGTTCGTATGTTTGAATTCCTCACCAGTTTTATAGCAGGTATTGAACGTTTAGAGAGTTTTTTCAAAGTTCTAGAAGAACCACAAGCATTACCATTGGAGAATGGTCAGGACTTACGCAACGGCACTAATTGTAGTGGCAATATCTTGAAAATGATAATTTTTTGCACCATATATAGTGTTCCTGCGTAAGTCCTAATCTTAATAAATGAATGCATGACTTCCGTGAAACGGTAGAAGTATAGTCATTTCAAAAAGAGATGAAAAACTTTTTCTGCTGAAACTCAGTTATAGCAAGAAATACTTGTATCAATCTAAATTAAAATAACTATAATTAACAAATGCCCAATAGCTTTTTGATAATAAAAAGCCATTTGCTATGACTTGAAATGCTTTTCGAGCTCAGAAATTGAATCATTCTATTGATAAGCGATCGCTAAGTCTACTTGCTTTAACAAAGCTTCTAAGGTAGAGGAATTATCCACAACAATATCCCCCTTTTGACATTTTTCTGACAGGGACATCTGATTATTAATTCGAGTGTAAGCTTGTTTTTGAGTCAAACAGTCACGTTTCATTAACCTCTCTATTTGTTGTTGGAGTGGAGCGTATATCACCCAAATTTCTGTTACTAAGTCAGTCATCTTAGCTTCAAACAACAATGGTATTACTAATACCGCTGTAGCATCTTGAGAAGTCCTTTGATGTGATGTTACTTGTATATAATTTTTCTGCTCAGATTCACTATTTTTGACAATAAAATGCTGAATATTCTGCTTAAAGCGATCGCGAACATAAGGGTGAATCTGTTTCTCCAACCAGAGTAACTCCTGTTGATTATTAAAAACAATCTCCCCTAATTCTCGCCTATCTAAATTACCATCAGGTAAGACAATATTTTTACCGTAGTGTTTTACTATACTTTTGAAAATTGATGAACCAGGTTTTACAGCTTCGCGTCCATAAAAATCTGCATCCCAAATTGGAAACTCGTAATTTTTACTCAAATAATTAGAGACAGTAGTTTTTCCCGTGCTAATACCCCCAGTTAAACCAATTAGACGCATAATTCTTAAGTGAAAATTTCCAAGTCAAAAGTTAGAGAAAAAGTAGTAGAATGAATCAGGGAGGTACCATAAAACAGTCCTAAGAGCCCAAACAAAGAGCGCGAAAGTCAGAGAGAGTGCCCTCAGCTCTCTAGGGACCGCTATGTTTTCACCATTTGGTTCATCCAGTTGAAAACTTTTATAACTATTAAGTCTAGCTTGACTTATCCACCTAGTGAATGGCCCTGCTCTATTTCTTTGGCTCCTATCATGGTTGATGGGAGTAGGACTAGCTAAATTCTGAGTTCTGATGGAAAATTATTTTTGACTAAAAAGTTATTTCATGGTATTTAAAAAATATCACAAATCAATGAACTATGCACCTATTGATCAAATTTACCAGATTTTCATAGTTGTGCCCCTAACTGGACTTTGGATATTTGGCACTGCTGTAATCTGGCCATTTAACCATAGCAAAAATCACGGTAAAACTCAAATAATGTCATGGGAAATATTTTCCCCTAAAATCTCATTAGCTCAACCATTGACTAAACCAATAGTTCCCGAGCCCAACTCAACTGACACAGTAGTAACTCCGGTAACACCATCAAATAATTCTGCCCAAACTCGCTTCGATATTACAGGTGGAAAATATTCAGAAGATAATGCTAATCTTTTCCATAGCCTCACTAGATTTAATCTGGGAGAAAAACAGATTGTTAATTTTATATCTAACCCCAATATAAGAAATATTCTAACTCGTGTTACCGGTGGAGAAGCTTCTATAATTAATGGTTTAATTCAGGTAACAGGGGGAAATTCTAGCTTATTTATTATGAACCCTGCTGGTATTATTTTTGGTGCAAATTCTAGATTAGATGTACCTAGATCTTTTGTGGTAACTACTGGTTTAAGTATTGGTTTTGATGATGGTTGGTTTAATGCTGTAGGTGAAAATAACTACAATATTTTAACAGGAAATCCCAGTACTTTTTCCTTTCCCATGACTAATTCAGGGGTAATAATAAATGAGGGTGAATTAACTGTTGAAGCAGGAGAAAGTGTAATTTTATTGGGTGGAACAATTATTAACACAGGTAAAATATCTGCACCTGGTGGTGAAATTACAATCTCTACAGTCCCTGGAGAAAATTTCGTCCGTATTAGTCAAGAAGGACGTTTATTAAGTTTAGAAATACCAATGGAAAGTGCAGAAATTTCAAGCACAAATCATCCGGAAGAATTACAAGCTTTCAATTATTTATTAATTCCCGAACTTTTAACTGGCAAGAGTAAAAATATAGAAAGAGCTACTACAATAATAGTTAATGATGATAATCAAATATTTTTGGTAGGTTCTAATCAAGTAATTCCTACAGATTCAGGTACAACTATTGTCTCTGGTTCCCTGGATATTTCTTCTGCAGAAAACTCGGAATTTTCAAACACAAGTAGAATCAATATTTTGGGAGAAAAAGTAGGATTATTTGATGCGAATTTGAATGCTTCTGGTATTTATGGAAGTGGAAATATTAGAATTGGTGGAGATTTTTCAGGTTTAGCCACTGTTCCTAGCGCTACTCGTACTTATGTGGATGAAAAAACAAAAATATCTGCTACATCTTCTTTAGGTGAAGGAGGTAATATAGTTATTTCTAGCGCAGAAGAAACTATATTTTTTGGGAAAATAGAAGCTATTAGTTATGTCATAGAAGAGTCTCGACTAGTAGAACCAAACTCTAGGAAAAATATAGTAGAAGTTTCTAGTCAGGGAACTTTAATTTTTGATGGTACTGTTAACTTAGGTTCTCCAAATACTTTGGGCAATTTATCCTTGAAGTCGGAAAATATTGAGATTCTAGATGGCAATATTGCTCTAGAAGATAATCCTTTAACTGGAGAAGCGCAAACAGAATCTCAGATTGCCAAGTCATCAATAGAAACTATATCAAATACAAATATTAGGATTGAAGCATCAGATAACATAACTATTAGCGATTTATCTGAAGCTGAGTTAAACTTTTCAAATGTCAGGGGTCAAATCTCATTTATAGCAGATAGTAACCAAAATGATTTAGGGTCATTTAGGATAGATTCAGAAAATACTATTAATACTCAAGGGGCAGGAATTAGTATTTTTGGAACAACAATAAATACAAATAATATTAATACAAAAGGAGGAGAACTAAATCTGAGTAGTAGTCAAGGTTTTGTTATGACTAATAACTTATCTACCGCCAACTTAAATACAACAGTAGAAACTAATGGGGGAGATATAAATATTAATGCTCAGGGAGATGTTATTACAGGAGAAATTAGTTCTAGTGGAGAGTCTAGTGGTGGAAATATTAATATCAATAGTCAAACAGGTAGGATTGAGATTACAGCAGTAGATATAGATACTACTTCTTCAAATGGGCGGGGTGGAAATGTGAGTATGAATGCTGCTACTGATATTGATATAGAAAATATTAATGCTAAAGGTAAACAAAGTGGTGGAAATCTTGATCTCAGAGCTGAAAATACTCTCAACCTTAGGGTAATATCAACATCAAGTGATAGCAGAGAAACTGGCAACATTTCTCTCACTGGAAGGGAAATAAACCTTTTAGGTGGAGAAAATAGTATTAGTAGCAATGGAAAACTGACCCTACACTCAGCATCAGAAAATCAAAATATTACTCTGGGAGGTTTTGAAAATACAGCAGCGCTTAACCTGACAACATCGGACTTAGCCACTTTGGCAAATGGTTTTGCATCTATTACCATTGGTAAATCAGAAAATTCTGGTATTATTACTATATATTCTCCAGAAAACAGCAACAACAGTGGAGTGAGATTTCGCTCTCCGGCAACTATACAAGCAGAAAGGATTACAGGTACAGGTACAATAACCGGAACAAATGATGCAAAAATTACTCTAAACGCTAAGGGTGATATTCTTACTGGTAATCTTTCTGCACCTGGAGACATTAGTATTACTAGCATTCAAGGAAAGATAAAGACTGGAGATGTGAGTGCAAATATATTAGAAAATACTATGGGCAACATTGATATTGTCTCTGGTGGTGCTATAGAAACAGGGGAGTTAACGACTATAGGAAGAACAACAGGAGGGAATATAAATCTCCAGGCAGGCGATCGCCTGAAAACAGGTAAAATAAATTCCAGTGCGACACCAGGAAATGCTGGGGAAATTAAACTGAGTGCGGAAAATGATATTGAAGTTTTCTCTATACGAGCAGAAGGTGGAAATATTGGAGCTAATGTAGAAATTAATACGGGGAGTACTCTCAAAATCAAAGATTCTTTCTTAAGTCAAAATCAGAATATTGCTAGCATTTCCACCGCCGGAGAATTAGCAGGAGGAGATATCAACATTAGCACAGGAAAAACATTTACTGTAGGAGATGTTACGACTAACGGTTCTGTAGGAGCAATTACAGATGGAAAAATTACTGTTTCCCCTGATCGCTATCTACCCAATAGATTTAATCTAAAAAAAGTGGAAAACTCTCAACCACAGAATAATAACTCTAGTCAAACTACAACAGAAACTGAGTCACAGACTCAAAAAAGTCAATCCCAACTAGACTCAGCAGAGTCTAGTAATTCTCAGCAAGATAACCAAATCAGTTTAGTAACTCAAACAGAGTCTAGTAATTCTCAGGAAGATAACCAAACCGGTTTAGTAACTCAAACAGAGTCTAGTAATTCTCAGGAAGATAACCAAACCAGTTTAGTAGCTCAAACAGAGTCTAGTAATTCTCAGGAAGATAACCAAACCAGTTTAGTAGCTCAAACAGAGTCTAGTAATTCTCAGGAAGATAACCAAACCGGTTTAGTAACTCAACCAAAATTAGTCGAAGCATCGGACAATATTGAGGTAGAAATAACTCAAATTCCTATTGAGAAAGATAATGAACCATCCTTAAACACAAACCAAGAAGTACAGATAGTATCTCAAAACCCAGAACCAAGTTTACCAATTTTAGAAAGTTCTGAAATGACTAACTCTGTCAGAGAAAAAATAAATAATATCGAATCATCAATAAGCTTAAAAGAACAAACTTCTCCTGCCCTATTACTTGTGGTAGAAGATCAACATGAAACCATAATAGAATTAGAACAAACTAATAATTCTCAACTTATTCCAGAATTATTAGAAAATCCAGAACTAACAAAGATTCCAGAGGATAACAACTCTAATGTAACTCCACCAGTTTCTAATATTTTAGAAGATACTAACTCTAGTGTAACTCCATCAGTTTCTGATCAAACTGTTGTAATAGAAAATCCGTCTCTTGGTAAGTCTTTGCAGAAACAAACTCCAACTATAGTGGTGGAAGAAAATATTACAATTACTGCTCCAGAAATTTCTTCACATAATTTCCATCAGATTAGTTTAACAGACACTGTATCCCAAATAGAGCTAGTCAGACACAGAGAATATATTAGTTACTTAGGAAAAAATATCTCAAGAAGAATTGCTACAGAAACAGATATCCGCAATACTCTCAGCAGTGTGGCAAAAATAGGCGTCAGACCAGTAATTGTATACGTCTCTGCACAACCAAATTATTTAGAACTACAATTGTTTTTGCCCAATGGTAAACCGGTTGTTACAGGCATTGTGAAAAACAGAGATGAGGTAATTGAGGTTGCAAAAAAATTTACCAACCAAATTAGAACCCCTAGTCGATTAGATTCTCATGATTATTTATCCAATGCTCAAGAATTATATCAATGGTTGATTACACCAATAGCTGAAAAATTGGTAGAAAATAATATTAATATGATCATTTTTTCAATGGGTCGTGGTTTGCGAACTCTTCCCGTAGCAGCTTTACACGACGGTCAACAATTCCTAGTAGAAAAATATAGTTTGGGTTTAATCCCTAATTTTACTTTAACAAATACAGAATATGTGGGATTAAAAGGTTCTCAAATTTTAGCAATGGGAGCATCTGAATTTTCTGATCAAGCTAACCAAACTCCTCTACCTGCAGTACCTGTAGAACTTAAAGCTATTGTCAATAATCTTTGGCCTGGTAAGGCTTTTTTGAATCAAGAATTTACTCTGGACAATTTGAAGCAGGAACGTAGAAAAGAAAAATTCAGAATTATTCACTTAGCTACTCATGGAGAATTTCATCCAGGGGGTGCTGACAATTCTTATATTCAATTTTGGGATACTAAGCTATCCCTAAAAGAGTTGCGTCAGTTACCTTTGCATGAGCCTCAAGTTGAATTATTGGTCTTGAGTGCTTGTACTACTGCACTGGGAGATGAACGTGCTGAGTTAGGTTTTGCTGGGTTGGCTCATAAAGCGGGAGTCAAATCTGCTTTGGCAAGTCTTTGGTATGTTAGCGATACTGGTACATTAATTTTGATGACTGAGTTTTATCAACATTTGTCAAAAAAACTTATTAAAGCAGAAGCATTACAAAAAGCTCAATTGGCGATGTTAAGGGGAGATGTGTATATACAAGATGGTCATATACTCCGAAATGGTAATCAGGGTATCCCTTTACCACAGGAGTTAGCTAGAAGGGTTGACAAAGATTTATCTCATCCTTATTATTGGGCAGCATTTACCATGATTGGTTCGCCGTGGTAAGAGGATTTTGTTTTAGGGGTTATTGAAAAAAAGGTTTACACCCCCAAAGAAAAATTTCAGATTTGCAGCTGCTAAGACTAAATCTTATAGCAGTTTTCCTTAACACAAAATACAGAAATTTTGTATTGGTGAAGTGAAAACTACTATAAAATAATACGTAATATGATGTCTGGTTGAATAGTTATAATTCAAGTTCGTAGTAGGGTAAGATCCCTAAGTACAAATCCATTCTTGGCCATAAACTATGATGATCTTTATGGAGCAAAGACTACAGAGGCTGAACTTCCTCCTAAACTTTGACCTTTCTGGTAGGCTACTTATTCCTCTGTCGGGAAGCAGGATAGTCAGACTGGACTGGGTCTGAGGATAAAAATCTACTATGCGATCGCTAAAAATATAATAGATTTTAGGAGTGCATAAGCTTACCCATATAAATCTTTTAAGACCTCTGGGTTAAGTATAGTTGTGCAGTAAGGGCTTAAGCCCTACTACAAACCACATTCTTTTTATCACTAATTATCCGGACATGATACAAGCATTCAGCTTAACAAATTAATTAGGGCTGGCTGAATAAATATGCAATCCTGATGATGCATCAGTTTAAGTGGTGCCTTACCTTGAAAAAAGTGCCAAAAAATTATGAAATTAATATTCCCGTAGTTGAGATTTTCCTTGACCTGAGGCGGAAAAATGCATAAAAACTAATATGCTGCAACTATCCAGATTTTCAGCAAAGTATTAAATATTGATTTATTCAGTAGCAGTAGCCAATTCTGTACTGCCACTGGTGCGCCTTCTTGTTAAAGTATTAAATAATAAGATACCAATAGATTTAATCAAATTACCCTCTAATTCATTAAACATTTTCATGTTCATACCAAAAGTAGCATTTGCTTCATCTACTATCCTATCTGCTGTTGCCTGATCGATGGGTATATCATTCATCGCTTGACGATAGTTATTCTTGAATGCTTTATCATCTAGAATTTCTGGGAATTCGTAGAAAGCAGTGCCTTCTCCATCTGTTAAATTCATACCTCTCTGAGCAATTTTTTTGAGAATTTGACCACCAGACAAATCTCCCAAATAACGAGTATAGGAGTGAGCTACTAACAATTCTGGTTCAAGTTTAGAAATATCTCTAATTCTCTGTACATAAGCTTTACCTGCAGAAGAAGGAGCTACTTGCTCGCGCCAACCATTACCATAATAAAACTTTAGGTCTTGCTCTAAGCTTTGCTTACGGTTGAGTTCTGGAAAGTAAATTTTAGAAATGACTGGATTTTCTCGGTGACGTTGAATTTCTTCTTCCATTGCGGAATAAACAAAGTAAAAATTCTTAACTAAATTTCGGTAGGAATTCTTTTCTACAACTCCTTTTAAAAAACACTTGACAAAACCTACATTTTCTGCTTTTGTATGAGCTTTTTTGGTTCCTTCACGTAATTGAGTTGCCAGGTTTACATTCATGCTAAATATCCTTATTGATACAAAAGTATATAGTCGGCTGTGTAAGTTCTTACAAAAACTGAGAATTTAATTGCCTATTTGAATACCTTAAAATGAATGGGTGAAAATTTACATTAAGAATAATTAAGCAAGAACTAGCCATCAACTATGACTTTAAGCATTTAGCTATCAGCTATTGGATCAAGTCAAAACTATTGGTCGGATTTCATTGTTCAACTGCCTTAGCACTTTTTTGTAGTCCTATTACTACAAACCTTTGATTATAGCGGTTTTCAAATTGATGAACTACATCATCATAGCCAAAACCTTGTAGGGACGTTGCATAAGGGCGTCCCTACTGTGGTCTACCAACATGAAAACTGCTGTAAATAACAAACCTAGGCAAAACTTATATAGTTTCACAAAAGTTAACCCCCAAGGGGGCAAGTTCACTCCCCCTTGCCCCCTTCCTGGGATAATTAACCTCCCCCTATTACCCCCTCCCAATAAATGTAAATGTAAAATTATTTCACATTAATGTTATGTTGAAGATAAGTAGTGTAGCCTAAGCTAATGAAATTAGTATTAATTATTTTTAATTTTTAATTTAAAATAATTGGCTATTGCGATCGCTATTGACTAGGTATAGTAAAAGCTCAAAGCATAACTTATATAAATGATAATAACTAATTATATTTATCAGTATATAAAACCTAGAAAAACCTATCTTATTTTTATAAAAGAAATAGCAGAAGGAACTAGAGAAGAAGTTATTTTTTAGCACTCCAGTG
This sequence comes from Trichodesmium sp. MAG_R02, assembly GCA_023356605.1. GTDB lineage: Bacteria > Cyanobacteriota > Cyanobacteriia > Cyanobacteriales > Microcoleaceae > Trichodesmium. The sequence goes on from JAKQYE010000013.1 coordinate 39,043, forward strand.
ATTTTACAAATAATTTAGGATTGCTACACCCTAAGATTAAAAAGCTTAGGACTCATGCAAAATAATATAATTCTGTGATAGCGAAGGACAGAGTTTGGGTTTCATGTGGGTATCAAAGCAGTTCTTTAAAGCAGCAATCTCAAAGGTTGGTCATTCTTGATGCTAATAACTGAAAGCTTTTTCAAAGTCAAACTTATAAATCATCTCACATAATTATGGAATTACGAGGTATCTGGCTGACAAATGTTGATAGCAAAATTCTCCATTCTAGAGACAAAATTGCTGAAGCCATGAATTTTCTTGTTGAAACAGGATTTAATATTGTATTTCCTGTGGTGTGGAATAAAGCATTTACTCTCTATCCTAGTCAACTGATGGGAACAACTTTCGGACTAGAGATAGACCCTTTATACAAAAGTCGCGACCCTTTAGCAGAAGTCATTACGGAAGCACAAAAAGTAGGTATTAAAGTTATTCCTTGGTTTGAATATGGGTTTGTTAGTTCTTACAAACAAAATGGAGGATGGCTCTTGAGCCAAAAACCGGAATGGATAGCTCGTGACTGTAAAGGTAATTTATTGGTAAAAAATGGTTTTGAGTGGATGAATGCTTTAGATGAAGAGGTGCAGAATTTCTTGATTGATTTGGTTTTGGAAGTTGTGAGAAATTATGATATTGATGGTATTCAGGGAGATGACAGAATGCCTGCATTTCCTTCTGAGGGCGGTTATGATGAGAAAACGATAGGGCGTTATCGCCAACAATTTTCTTGTTATCCACCCCAAAACCATAAACATCATAAGTGGTTACAATGGCGGGCGGATATTCTGACAGATTTTTTAGCTCGTTTATACAAAGAAGTAAAAGCAGTGAAACCTAATATTTTGGTTTCAATGGCACCTAGTTTTTATAAATGGGGTTTCAATGAATATCTGCAAGACTATCCTACTTGGATAAATAAGGAAGTTGTTGATATTATTCATCCTCAACTATATCGTCGTGACTTTTCTAGTTATAAGTCTCTTGTAGAAAAGTTGGTAAAACAGAAATTTATTGCCCCTCATTTAAACAAGGTGTTTCCCGGAATTTTAATTAAAGTTGGTTCTTATTGTATCAGTGTGGATTATTTGCTTGAGGCGATCGCCTTAAACCGTTCTTTAGGTATTAATGGAGAAGTGTTATTTTTTTATGAAGGTCTGCGAGAAAATAATGATGCCTTAGCTAAAGCATTGAGAAAATATGTTTACTTTTGATAGTTAGTTAAATTATATTATTCATGTTAAAAGGAGACAGTTAGGATGACAGAAACACCTTCCCCAAAAAAGTCTAAAAAACTAGACATAGTTAATAGGGTGCTAATTTTTATTGAAAAATTAGGCAATAAACTCCCAGATCCTATTACATTATTTTTCTATCTATCTGTAGCAGTTATTATTATTAGCGCGATCGCTAATTTAACAAATCTGTCTGCAGTTAACCCTACGACCAAAGAAACTATTGAAGCAGTTTCTCTGTTGACTCCTGACGGTATCCGTAAAATAGTTACTAAAACAGTGAGCAACTTTGTTAATTTTCCTCCCTTAGGTACCGTACTTGTGGCAATGTTAGGAGTAGGAGTAGCAGAGTCTACAGGTTTAATTTCTGCTTTGCTACGTCAAGTAGTACTACTTGCTCCAGGAAGGTTTATTGCTCCTATAATTATTTTTTGTGGAGTCATGTCAAATATTGCTTCGGATGCCGGATATGTAGTTTTAACTCCTCTTGCTGCCTTAATATTTCTAGCATACAAGCGTCATCCAATTGCTGGTTTAGCTGCTGGTTTTGCCGGAGTTGCTGGTGGCTTTAGCGCTAATTTATTAATTAGTTCTATCGACCCTTTACTATCAGGAATTACTGAAAGTTCTGCTCAATTAATTAATCCAGAATATACAGTTAATCCGACAGTTAACTATTATTTTATGGCATTTTCTACATTGGTAATTACTTTGGTGGGTTGGTATATTACAGATAAGATTGTAGAACCTCGACTAGGCGAATATAATGGTGAAATTAATTCTGAAGAAATGGAAAGTTTGACTCCTGCCGAACAAAAAGGTTTACGTTGGGCTGGATATTCCTTATTAGCTTTTGTCGCGTTTTTATTAATATTAGTTTTACCTCCTCAAGGAATTTTACGCGACCCAGAAACTTTGACAATTATTCCTTCTCCTTTTTTTCAAGGAATTGTACCAATAATAATGTTAGGATTCATAGTTCCCGGTATTGCTTATGGAAAAGGGGCAGGTACAATTCAGAGTGATAAAGATATTGTTCAAGGTATGACTCAAGGAATGAGTCTCATGAGTTATTATATTGCTTTGTCTTTTTTTGCCGCTCAATTTGTTGCTTACTTTAGTTGGACTAATTTAGGAATTATCTTAGCTATTAATGGTGCAAATTTTCTCAAAGCGACTGGTTTTACTGGGTTACCTTTGTTGATAAGTTTTATAATTGTTAGTGGTTTAATCAATTTATTTTTTGCTTCTGCATCTTCTAAATGGACTATGATAGCTCCTATATTTGTACCTATGTTAATGTTAGTTGGTTATACACCGGAGTTCACACAAATGGCTTATCGAATAGGGGATTCTACAACTAATATTATTACCCCTTTGATGGGTTATTTTCCGATTATTGTTGCCTTTGCTCAGAGATATGATAAAAATGCAGGTATGGGAACTTTAATTGCAACAATGTTACCTTATTCTTTAGCTTTTTTGTTATCTTGGTCGGCTTTATTTATATTCTGGTTTATTTTCGGAATTCCTATCGGACCAGGAGCAACCATTAGACTTTAATGTATCGAAAGTTAGTCATCCAAATGTAGGTTAGGTAGAACAAAGTGAAACCCAATAACCACAATACATAAGGAATACCAGGCACGGGAGCAAGATGCTCCCACTGTTATCATGACAAACATTGCCCGACAATACACGACTATTGCAATGTACTACCATCTTTTATTGTTATTGGGTTTCGTTCCTCAAGCCAACCTACGGTTACAGCAGTTTTCATGTCGGTAGACCACAGTAGGGACGCCCTTATGCAACGTCCCTACAAGGTTTTGATTATGGCGATGTAGTTCATCAATTTGAAAAGCGCTGTAATTCAATTATTTGGTAGTGGAAACATCTTCCTTTTGTAGATGAGCGAGATGGCGAATGCTATCAGGACTTACCCATGAAGATGAAAATATACACCATCTGTAGGGGTTGACGGCCGTTAACCCCTACTAGATATAGCGCTTGGTGCGTAAGTCCTGGCTATATTAAAATTCTGGTGCCCAAACCTCAGCTACAGGTAATTTCCACCCTGGTAACAATTCTGGAACTTGTAAAACATCTCCATCTCCAAGCACAACTTTCTCTGTATTGGGACGATAAACTTCCATCGTGCGACTGCGGGGGTCTACTAATACTGCTACTTGAGTGCCATAAGTTAGAAATTGTTGAATTTTCTCTTGGAGTTTGGTTACAGAGTCAGTTTTAGATTTGACTTCAAAAATTAGGTCGGGTACTATTTCGGCATAATTTTCCGTAGTCTGAGGTAGGCGATCGCCCTGAATAAAAGCTGCATCGGGGGCGCGAATATCTCCATCTGCATTTGGCAAACGAAAACCTGCACTGGAAGCTGTTACTCTGCCAAGTTTTCGAGGTCGCACCCAGTTTAATAATAAGTTTATAATCATTGCTGCTACTTCATCTGATTCTAAACCTGACGGACTCATAATGATAATTTTTCCTCCTACTAATTCCATCTGATGATCTGGGTGTTCGGTTGTTAATTTTTCTAGGTCTTTTATTGTTAGATTTGGCATGGTTACTATTTCCTAAAATATTATAATGATAACCCGCTCTGGGATGTCCCATGGGAGGTTCCTACTTTGTGGTCTACCAATAATCTTTTCAATATTTTATAACTACAATATGCTCAAAATAATACTACTTTGAAAAGGAGGTTAAATTCTATGCCTTTAGAAATGTTTGCTGTTGTTGGTAAGCTTCTTTACGAATCTGCCCGAGGTGCTTTGAATGGTTTGACTAAAGGTTTCACAGAGTCCAAGGCCAAGCAATTAAGCGAACCGAAAAAAAGCAATTGTCTAATTCGAGTACTTAAGAAGTAACGATCTATATCAAGGGCATTTTTCATAATTTATATTATCCTGAATCTTAAACTACTATATAAATTTTTAATTCTTTTTTAGCATCTATATCAAACTTTAAACCAACTTCAATTTTATTGGTTATTTCTATACTTTCCAGGGGAGTATCATTAACTTTAATACTCTCAATTCTAGCCAACCGACAATCTGAAGACGTTTCCTTGACTAACAAAACATTTGTACCTATAGACAAGTTACTATTATTAATAGACAAGTTACTATTATTAATTTTTGCTACTGCAGCCTTTGATTTTTAATACCATTCTGTAACTTTACCAATTTCTTTAGCTTTACCTGTATCAGTTTGCTTTTTAAATATCTCATAAGTTACTAATTCTGCTAAAGCTGGACACAAATATTTAATAAAATTCCCTAAATTTAGTAATTGTGGAGTAAATAGAATTTCATCAACATCAACGGCTCCATGAGCAGCTTCATTTCTATAGGAAATTAATTTATTCAGTTCTTTTTCGTAATTGTTTTTAGATTCTTCAATTTCTCTTGTAAAATTTATGACTTTTCTGTGTTTTATTACCCATTCCCAAGCATTACTTATTCCAGCATCAGCGAATAATTTTTCGAGAACATCTTTCCGTAAATTCTGGTTATGTAAAAGAAAAGCTTGTTGTAGTAATTTATAATTTTTATTTTTACCTTTTGTTCCATTAAATAGACCTATAATCACCTGATTTTCATTAAGGTATTGGTTTTGAAATCTATCTTTTTTAAGTTCCAACAGTATACGCCCCACCCCTTCTCGATGAGTACTTCTAATTCTCTCATCCAAGTCTAAATAATTTTCCACTAGTTTTGGTAAATATCGCAGCCAAGTTGATATTAAATTTTTTACAAAATCTTCATAAATAGCATACAAACGAGTTACTACTGCACAATGTTCGTATAATCTCCACTTATATAAATCTGGAGTTCTCTTTAATAACTCAATAATTTCTTGATTATCTTCTTGATTATCTTTTGATTGCTGTATATTTACTATCCCCTTATTTGCAATTTTTCTAAGTCTATCATTAGTTTGAATAACTTCTCGAATACTGTCAATATCTTGATTGACATTTTTCAGGATAACTTCAATCTCTTCAAACATCTTAAACATGTTGAATTAATCTCCAATCACTTTTATAAGCATCTTTTCAAATAGTCCAATTCGCTGCTGAATATCAGTTTTAGTATTTTTTCCTTCACCAGTGAAAATACGAGAGTATGTCGGGTCTTGACACAACTTCTTTGTTTCTTCAATTACTTGAGATTTTTTTAAAATTAATAGTTCAGCCTTTGATAAATGTCTACTAAAACTTACCATTATAGCATCATAATAAGCTTTATAAGAGATTGGCTTCTTGGCGTCAAAAGGTTTAAAGAAATTTTCTTCGTAGAGTTCACTAGCTAACTCAATAGTTTCTAAAAAAATCTCTCTTAGTGATTCAATATCTTCGTCATCAAATCTCATACTTTTTATCATGTAAAGGTCAAGAAAATTTGCTATTGTTCCCCGGAAATACTCCATATTTCTTAGGGCAAAAAAACGCAATACTAATTCAGCATCTTCCATTTTTTTATAGAGATTATTTTTTGCCAGCTCGTTGTCGGAACTATCATTTTGTGGATGTATACCCCAAGCTTCAGCAAATATAGGCTGACGGGATAATTCAAGTAATAGTTCATCAAATTTCCCATGATACAAACAATGTCTTGCTTCCTGTCTACTTAAATCTACTCCCCCTGTATTGATACGTTCAAAAGCAAGCTGTTTTAACAACATTGCTTCTTCAGGGTCGGCTGTGGACTCTGTAACAATTGTAATAGTTGATATGGAACGACGGTCTATTCCTGCCTGAATTACTTCATGAAGTTCTTCATAAGTAAGTCCGTTTAATTCTGACCAAAATTCTAATCCAGTTAACTTTAATTTATTTTCATAAAAATCTCTAATAGCTGTAATTCTCTGTTGACCGTCTATGACTTCATAGGAATTATAATTTTGCTCGTAAAGAATAATTGGAGGTATAGGAATATTAACAATAAATGACTCAATTAAACGAGATTGCTTTTGTTTATCCCAACGGCTTCTTCTTTGATAAAATGGTTGTAAATTCATATACCCAGGTTTCTTTAATGCTTCTGCAAAACTCGGAAGCTTTTCCCGATTAATTTCAGTCATTATTCTTTTTTCCCTAGAATGATACTTGGCAACAATATTAGTTTTTGACGGCCCCTTTTTGTTCTTTTCTGTGGCTTTTTCTTTCCACATTTTTTGTTCAATTTCTAATAGTGAAATTTTTTTCCTGAGATTTTAACTTTAATTTATTCAGGACTTACCCACACAGATGAAAATATACACCATCTTTAGGGGTTAACGGCCGTTAACTTATACTAGATATAGCGCTTGGTGCGTAAGTCCTGATTATTATTATAGGTTTTAGGTTTTAGGTTTTAGGTGTTAGGTGTTAGGTGTTAGGTGTTAGGTTTTAGGTTTTAGGTTTTAGGTTTTAGGTTTTAGGTTTTAGGTTTAAAAATTAACAAATTGATAACATCTTACTACTAAATCCATTGATTGTGGCTACACCGTTAAATCTCCATAACTTTTTACTTCAATCATTTTCTATTTTTGCTGTTAACCTGAAACCTGACACCACCAAACCTACTAAAACTTAACATATTTAAGAGTGCTAATGGTCAGCTAATAAAGACAAGAAAGAGGTCAGATTTTTCATTGCACCGAAAGTATCTACTTCCCTCTACTAAATATGGTGGTTCTGAGTAAATTCTGATCAAAACAACGACTTATCCTAGAAACCCGTTTTCTTTGCGTAAGGGTACGCAATGGGTACCCTCAAACTCTAAAATCACATACTACTTCACAACCATTGAGATTCAGAATTTAATTTAGATTGATAAATTTCCAAATCTGCCACAACTGGAGAACCATCATCTAGATGATTTACCCGAATAATTCCTGACTCTGGAAACCACTGAGCAAATACTCCTAAATTCGTTAGTTGTATTAATCCATAAAATTTTGGTTCCTGCCATTTTTCCTGACCATTTTGTTTATAAGAACTCGTCCGAGCTTGTACTCCATAAGCTAACATTCCAGTCTTACTACCCAATTGTTCTTGAAGGGGAATTCCTACTTCTGTGATTTGATTTTTTTCTCCAGAAACAGGATATTTTTGCCACTCTTCATTTGTCGGTCATAAGTTCTTTCTATTATTTATGGGATAGGCTGATTCTGTGTAAACTAAATCTGTTGGTTGTACAATTTTATAAGCTGCTTTGTATTCTGATTCTGGCAGATTTACTGTGGAAATATTCAGTTGTAAATCTTGACTAGACGGGAAAATGTTTAACCCCGAAGCAACAGAAATATCTCCTAATAAATCTCCTGTTTGATAATCTAAGACAACAGGCTTTCCTAATATTTGCTCAAATTTATCTTTAGTATTGGCACCAATAGTAATTTTATAGTTTGTATCTGGTTCTAATAACCAAGGATTGATACGAACAATGTTATAGTTTTCGTAAGCTATAATTAGATTTTTAGTCTCTTTTGGTGCTGGAACAATTGTAATATTTTCGACCGCTGAATCTGGTACAATTCCATAGACATCTCCAAAAATACTCAAACGCTTATCCTAACTATCTTTAGTGGTGCGATCGCTACTTATGAAGATAGTTAATTTGTACAGTTTTATGGGCATCAGAGATACTTTGTGTTACTAA